>JAYSQK010000383.1:0-3877 GCA_043721555.1 Frankiales bacterium | reverse complement strand
GCCACCTGGCGCGCTGTCGTGCGTCGTCAGAGTTCCCTTGCGCGCGCCGAGCGCGGACGGCTTGAACGTCACGTGAAGGGTGCATGACCCCTCCGGCGCGATCGGGTCGGTGCAGTCGCCGCGGCCGGCCAGCGCGAAGTCCGAGCCGCTCAACACCGGAGGTCCGGTGAACGTCAGCGGTGCGGTGCCGGGGTTCTGGATGGTCACTGCAAGCTCATCCGAGGTGACCCCGAGACGCTGGTCGCCGAAGTCGTGGCCGGTTTGTGGACTGAACGCAATCCCGGCAACCGGCACCGATTGGGGGCTACCGGCTCCGTCTGAGGCCACCACCGGGTCCGTGCTCGTCGGTTCAGGCGCGCCTGGGTCTAGCGTCGGTGCGGTGCCAGAGGCAACGGTGGTCGGGCTGGTGCCGGGGTTGACCGGTGTGGGGTGTGAGGAGCTGGAGCCGGTGGTCCCGCTGGCGGTGCCGCGTGAAGGGCTCGGGTGAGCGGTGTTGGATCCGGCGCTCGCGCTGGAGCTGAGGTTTGCCGGCGTCAGGTTTGCCGGGGAGAAGTTTGCCGGGACAGTGAGCGAGCCGCGGCTGGTATCGCCACTGGGGGCGCCGAACCTGCTGGCCCAGTCGAGCACATCGGACAGGTATGCCTCCGAGTGGTTGTAGGCCAGGATCGCCGATCGCAGCCCGGAGGCAAGAGCCAGGTCACGACCGTGGGCACACAGATAACCAGCGGCAGATGCGGTTGCGTCATACACATTCTGGGGATCGGCCTGGCCGTCGCCGTCCCCGTCAACCCCGGATCCCGCCCAGGTGCTGGGTATGAACTGCATCGGGCCGACGGCACGGTCCCAGCGAGGGTTGCCGTCCAGCCGGCCGCCGTCGGTATCGGGGATCGCCGCAAAGCTCACGCCGTCAAGGAGTGGCCCCAAGACCGGAGGCACAACACGATGGGCAGTATCGATGGAGCGCCCGGCCAGCGACCCTGACTCCACCTGGCCGATGGCGGCCAGCAGGCTGACGGGCAGGTGGCACGCCAGCGGCGCGCCAGCGACGGCTTTGCGGTAGGCGGCAAGCAGCTGGTCCGGCACCGACCACGAGCTCGAAGGTAACAGTGCCTGGCGAACCGAGCCCTTGCCGCTTGTCGGCACGGCCGGCACGGCCGGCACGGTCCCAACCTGCGGAGGCAACTGCGTGACCGACGCAGGCGGCTGGTCGGTTTCCCGCGCCAGCCCTGTCGTCGTGGCGGCAGCAGCAGGCACCGGGCCGACAGATGGCGCAGGCGCGGTCGTCAGAACGGAACCCACCAGGAGGACGAGCACCGCCGCAACCGACGGCACCGGTGTCAGTACCCGGCGCCACCGAACGGTGAAACTTCCTCGATAGGCCATGTCAGGATCCTCTGCCTTCAGTGGCGCCGACCCCGGCCGGGATCGGCTCGCTGGCGCGGTGACCAGCCGTTGACCGGTCTGCGTAAACCGGTGAAGCCAGTCCCGGCCGGCCCCTCCCGACGCCACCCTTTCGAAAGATTAGCGGCACGAGTACCCACAGGGCGACCAGCAGAAGTACGAGAAGGACATAGGTCAACCTAAGTAGTTCGGACACGGGCGCCGTCGAGACAACCGCAGGTCGGGTGAGTACCCGCCCGCCCCCGACGGTCCAGCCAAAGCTGCGAGCCGCGTCGGGAAGGCCGGCACGTCGCACCAGGACCTGCACGCGCACGGGACCCGAGCCGGCGAGCTGGGTGGAGAGCGACCACCGCCCGTCGCTGAGAGGCTCGGCGGACAGCGGCCGGCCGGGTTGTCCGGAGGCCCCCGCCAAAGACACCAAGACCTCGCGGACCGGGCCGGGCGAGGGCCGGCGGGTGTCAAAGACACTAACCATGACCACGTTGGCGCCCGGGCGGTTCGGGCTGATCGACACTGACTCCTGGAGGTCTGCCACCGGGCCGTCAACCACTTGGCTGGGCACCGCAGCCGGGCTGGAGACGAACTGAGGTTCCAGGGCGGGTTGCCCGCTGGCCAACAGGGCGGCCAGCCCCAGCACGACCACCGCAGCGCCGGCCTCGATCGCCACGGCACGCCGGGGCAGGGCTGCCGGATTGCGGCGGCGCAGACGCAGATGGGTCACCAAGGCCAGGGCGCCGCCCAGCCCCGCGACCACGATCTTGAGCAGCAGAACCCGGCCATAGGTCGTCAGCAACGCGGCGTCGACAGAGCCGATCACCTCGCTGGTGAGGTAGACCCCGGTGACGACCATCACGCTCACGCACGCAGCCGCGGGAACACCGAAACCCCGGAGTACGCCGCGCACCGCCCCGGCACCCAGGGCTCCGGTGAGCAGGCGCGTCCCGACGACGAGGGTCAGGACCACGAGGGTGCCGGCCCAGGTCGTTGCCGCAACCAGGTGTGCGGCGTCAGCAGCGACGCGCGTGGCAGAGAGACGGGCGTCGGCACCGGCGTGACCCAGTAGCGCGGTGCCCGCACTCGCGATCACCGCACCCGAGAGGAAGAGCCAGGCGCCCACCCGGGGCATACGTTCGTTCAGCCTCAGCAGGACGCTCGCCAGCAGCAGCACGAGGCCCAGCTCTCGCAGCAGCCAGCGCTCGCCGTACCAGCCGAAGAGCAGCTGCCGGGCGCCAGCTGCGCCGGGCGCCAGCTGGTCAGCAAGCAGGATGACCGTCAGGAGCGTGCCCGCCGCGGCGCCAGCCAGCGACCACCGGGTTGCTGCGTGGGCGGCAGACACCCCTTCGCGAGAGTTGTCCCGGCCCAGCAGGCGCGAGGCGAGGGCACCACCCAGGCAGAGTGCGAGCGACAGCAGCACCAGCCAGCGCAGTGACGCTTCGTCGATGCGTGGCTGCGCTTCCTCCAACCCTGCTGCCTGCACCGACTGCCCAGCTCCCACACCGAAAACCAATACCCCCGCGGTCCGATGCAGGTCGTCGGACGACTGCGTCTCCCACGACACCCGGTAGACACCCCGGACAAGATCAGGCAGGTCGGCAACGATCGCGACAGGGTCCTCAGTGGCCCCGGGCTTGCCCGCCGACTGCAGTCGCACAGCCGTTGGAACGACATGGCGGCCGTGCCCGTCGACGAGGTCGATAAGCATGGCCGAGAGGACCACCGACTCGCTGAAGCCCAGCCGCAAAGTGGAGGGAGCGGTGGCCACCACTGAACCGTCCGCCGGGTTGCTGTTCTCGAGGAAGGCATGCGCCTGTGCGGGCGCAGCGGGTGCCAGAACGCTGAGCGCGATGAGGGCTCCCACGACGGCCAGCCCACGAGCCCGGCCGAACCGCTGTCGGCCCAGCATCACAGCACTGGGACGTGGCGCAGGTGAAGTGCGCCGGAGTCGATCGATACCAGCTCGTTGGGTTTCAGCGCCCCTCGCGTGTTCTGGTACACCAAGTAGTAGGTCTGACCGGCCCGCAAGGTGTGCCCCTGCTTCATCAGCGACACCCGTTGGGTGCTGAGCCCACGTGCCTCGCTGTGCAGCACCGGCGGGTGTGCGCCATCCAGCTGGAACCGGCTCGCCTTCTCTGGGTCGAGGACCACATAGCTCACCGTGATGAGCCCGCCGTCCGCGACCACTGCCACCCGTGAGAACCGCACCCCGAGAGCTTTCTCCATCGCCGCGTTCTGTGGCACGGCTCGGCTGGCCTGGGCCCGGGACTGGGCGACGTTGCTGATGATGAGTGCCATGAGCACGGCCAGGACGACCAGGACGATCCATTGGGCCCGAGGCCGGGGCCTGCGTTCGGCAGGGGCAACAGTGTGAACAGACATAGGGCTCCTCCTCCCTGAGGGTTCCCGGGGCCGCAAAGGGAGTCGCGGCCCCGGGAAGTGGTGGACTGCCTTACGGCAGCGTGTAGCGGGTTGACACGAA
>JAYSQK010000382.1:0-21280 GCA_043721555.1 Frankiales bacterium | reverse complement strand
CGATGCCGGCCGTTGGATGTCGGTTCGGACCGGCGGACCGACCTCGACCGTCGTCATCCGCCCGCGGTCCACGCGAATCTTTCCGATCGTGGTGGCAGTCCCGCCTGGGGCGTCGCCGGGTGATCATGCGGCTGCGGTCATCGTGTCGCTCACGGCACGCTCGTCGAGGCCGGGCGGCGAGCGGATCAACCTTGACCAGCGGGTCGCGGTCCGCACCTTCTTTCGAGTCAGCGGGCCGCTTCGTCCCCGGCTGACCGTCGAGCGACTGCGATCGTCGTTCCAAGGAGGTGGCCTGTCCTCGGGGTATACCGTCCTGAGCTATCGCATCCGCAATTCCGGCAACGTCAAACTCGGTGGCCGGCAACGCCTCAGGGTCAGCGGAGTCTTCTCCGGCTCGACCCAACAGGGTGTGACCGTGCCCGTCCTCATTCCCGGCGGTGTGGTCGAGATGCAAACCAAGATCGGCCAAGTCGTGCCCCAGTTTCGGATGACGGCCAGGGTCACCGTGACGGCGCTCGGGGTCACCGGAGACGCCGTACCACTGACGCCGGATACCGTGGCAACGACCCATTTCTGGGCGGTCCCGTGGATCTGGCTGCTGGTGCTCCCGGTCATGGTCGCCCTGATCTTCATCGGCTGGCGCTGGCGTCGACGGCGAACAGCCGGCACGGTGGCGGGAGAGCGTCCCACCGGGATCACTGCTCCAAAGCACGATGTGACGGTGCGCCTGGCCGCAGTGGTCTCCCTGGCCGTGCTGGGCGTCGCGGGAGCAGCGTCGGGTGCAGGCGCGACTGATCAGCTGCCGTATGCGGATGGGGCGGTCACCGGATCGATCGGGCTGTGCGACGTACAGGGCCACAACGTCACCAGCGGGAAGATCACCGATAAGCCGTTCGTCTGGCTTGCCGTGGGCACGACAGCAGCCCCAGCGTCGTACGCCGCGCCGGGGCGGACCGCCTTCCTGACGGCCTTTCAGCCGCGTCAGGGCGTTGCCCCGGGAGACTGGAGCGGGACCCTGCTCACCGCGGCCTCGCGTTACACCAACCCCGAGCACCCGATGTCGCAGGCAACGCCCATCAGCTCGACGCTGACCGAGTTCCTCGGTCGCTACCCACCCCAGTGGAACGGTCTGGTGCAACTCCGCTTGCTGCTGGGCGGCAGCAACAGGTCACCGCGCACCGACACCTACGACGCAACGGACCTGCGGGTGACCGGTGATACCTGGCGGGTGGTCCAGGGCGGCACCGGCCCGTGCCGAGCCGGTGCGGCGGTCAACACGGCGGTCCTGCTGAAGGTCCCCGGAGCGCAGGGCCTGCCAAAGCCTGGCGCAGTGGCAATCCGGCCGCGGGTCGACCCGTCTGCACCTTCGCAGGTCACAGCAGGGCGTGACAGCCGGGCGGGATCCCAAACCGCGACACAAGGCCCGCGCGGGCCCGCCTCACCGGGCGCCCAGAGCCTGTCAAGACCCACGAAAGGCCCGAACGCTTCAACTGGGTCAACGACAGGTTTTCCACTTGGCATCGGCGTGGTTTTTGTCGTATCTGCCCTGCTGATGACCTATGCGATTCGGCGGCGTAGGGCGTTCTGACATCCCCCAACGTGTACAACAGATGAAGGGTTGCTGAACCCATCCCGTGACGCCTCTTCCTACCCAGTAGGGCAATTAGGGTCTGGCCAGTCCGCGGTCGCGAGTCCGCACTCTTTTCGAGAGGCACCCATGAAGTCTGTCAAGAAGCGCCCGTTCGCGGCCGCCATTGTCTCGTTGGCGGTGGCCGTCGGCATCATCGGCGCCGGCGTCGTCGCCGCCCAGGCGGCCTACAACCCCGCCGCGCCGCCGTATCCGGTCGACCCGTTCAATGTCACGTCGCTGACGATCTATGACGCCACCACCGGATCCGTCGTGACCCAGGGCCTCAACACCACGGCACTGAACAGCTACTACTTCGTTGCCAAGACCGACTTCAACCCGGGCCACACCAAGGCCGCAGTGAGCGGGTTCCTCGCCGAGGCCGGCAAAGACCCGGGGTCCTTCTCGGGAACCGGTCTCAGCGCCTCCACGACCTACCCGGTGGCCACCGCCCCAGCGCCTGTCAACAGCGCCACCACGCCGACCGCTAAAGGCGGCTCGACGAGCAACTTCGCCGCCCTGGCCGGCACGTTCCCGAACAACGCGCCCGCAACGAGTGACTTCTATCAGCTTTACCAGCTGCGGGTGAAGACGACGTTCCCGACCCCGCAGTCGAACGACTACGCCTTCGCCGACATCCAGATCGACACCACGCTCGGCACCTGGAAGCAGGTCAACCCAGCTCCCGGGGTCGTTGTCGTCCCGACCGTGGCGCCGACCGTGGCCCCGACCGTGGCCCCGACCGTGGCGCCGACCGTGGCCCCGACCGTGGCCCCGACCGTGGCCCCGACCGTGGCCCCGACGGTCAAGCCGACAGCAACCGCGAGCCCGACCGCGGCGCCTGCCCCTGGGAGGGGCACGAACGGCGTCCCCTGCGGGCCGTACCCGCCGACTGGGCGCGGCTTTCAGCTCACCAGTGGTCCGCACAACGCCACGATTCATGCCGGCGCCATCATCCGACTGCGGGCGCATCTGTTCCGCGGCGGCGCCAACTGCGTTCGCGCCCACCTCGGCCTGTGGACGCGGACCGACCTGCAGACTCGCTACGCACCCACCTTCAAGGTGGCGATCACCGGCCCCGACGGGCAGGGCTCCTTCCCGGTCAAGTTCCTGAAGAAGGTCCGCTACTTCGTCGAATATGACTACGACGCCCACACCGCCTACCGCGGCTACGGCGGCACCATCTTCATCCGCTAGGCGTTCTGGGACGATCTTCGAGGGCCGGCCCCGCACCCGCGGGGCCGGCCTTCGTCATATTCCTGCCTTGCCCGAAGCAAGAAACGCGAGATGAATGCCGCAAGGACAACCGCAAACTTCGCCGGTCCGATCTAGGCTGCACGCGTGGTTCCAGGGTGGCTGCCGGCGTGCGTCAACGTCACCCACGTCCTCAGGTGACGAGCCTGAACTGACGGGGTGTGGGAGCGAAGGTCGGCGAGGGGCATCTGACTTGCCCCAGAGACCCGTCCTGCGTCGGCGGCAGCCACGCTGGAGCGACGGGCGGGCACGCCGTCCCGCGGTCATCAGCGCGGGCGCAATGCCGCCCTCACCCAGCGGTCAGAGCAGTGGTGCCGGTTCGCCGGTCCGGCAGAGCCGGCGGATCCGTGGCGGTGAGCGGCCCGGCCCGCGCTCGATCACGAGCATCCTCAACCTGTGGGACCGGACCCGAGTGACCGCTCATCGAGACGCTGGCCGGCTCTCGACCTGCCGCGCCCCACGGCCACGAACCCCCATCACCCGTCCGGGTGACCCGCCCCCGCTTCTAGCAGCAGCAGGGGGATCTGCCGTTGCGTCCTGCGCTGATACCCGGCGTACGACGGGAACGTGATGCAGGCCCGCGACCACCACCGCATCCGCTCGTCACCGGTGACCTCACGGGCCTCGAGCTCGAGCAACTGCGCACCGTCGCGCAGCTCCACTGCGGGATGGGCCAGCACGTTTGCGTACCACTGCGGGTGGCGGTCGGAGCCGGCCATCGAGGCGACGACCGCGTAGGTCCCGGCGTGCTCGACGCGCATCAGCGGCGTCTTGCGGAGTTGTCCGGTGCGTGCGCCCAGCGTGCTGAGCAGCACCACCGGACGGTCCCGGAAGGCCGAGCCGCCGGTGCGCTCGATGTGCTCGACGTCGGCGCGCACCCACGGCACACTGCTGGGCGCATACGGTCCGATCAAGGCCATGACGCCAGTCTGGCCCGTTTCACCAGCTGGTCCTAGGACCTGTGTCCGATGGTGCTGGAGTCCCGATGCAGCGATGGTGACTGTGCGCAGCGGCCGACCGCCGCGGCCCAGACAGGAGTATTCGCATGCGTCTCAAACTTCGCCACAAGCTCCCCGTCATCATCGGGGCAGCCATCGTGCTGACCGGCACGGGCGGTGTGGCCGCGTTCGCGCTGACCGCGAGCAATGGCAACGGCGGGGGGACCACCGACTCCGGCAACTCCCTGCCGATCGACGACAACCACAAGAGCCTGCACGAGACCCATGCGCCGGAGGCCGGCGACGACAACGGTGTCCATGCAACCCCGGAAGCCGAACACGCGACGCCGGAAGCCGAACACGCGACGCCGGGAGCGACCCAGGGCGTCGAGGCGTCCCACGGAGCCGGCGAGGTGCACGCGACGCCGGAGGCGGGTGACGACCACGGCGGGCGGGCAGCTACCCCGGAGCCCGGCGACAACCACGGCGGGCAGGGAGCAACGCCGGAGCCCGGCGACAACCACGGCGGGCAGGGAGCAACGCCCGAGCCCGGCGACAACCACGGCGGACAGACAGCGACGCCCCGGCCGGTCGACCACGGCGCCCCAACGGCAAGCCCGGCACCGGTCGATGACCATGGCGGCGGGACGGGCAACGGGAGTGGCAACGGCGGTGGCGGGAGCGGTGGCGGGCACGGCTGATCGCGCACGTTGACCAGGGCGGCGCCCACACCTTCCCCCGAGGTGTGTGCGCCGCCCTCCTTCATCGGCGAGGATGCACCGACGGAGGTGCACACATGCCCGACGACGACATGCTGACCGCAAGGAGCACCTGGTGAGCGAGCAGGGCCTGCCGCGCTCCGCTGCCCTTCGACCGGTGTCGGTGACCAAGGCCGTGGCGGCGTTCCTCATCGCCGGCCTGGTCGTCCTGACTGCCGTCGCCTTGTTGCTGGCCCAGGCGCAGCGCAAGGCGGCGACCGCCGAGGCCATCCGGGACGCCCGGACCCTGACGCATCTGGAAGCCATCGACGTCGTCGGGCCGCTGTTGCGGGACGAAGCCCTCGTGCCGGGCACCCCGGCGCACGCCGAGTTGGACCGGGTCGTCCGTCAGCGGGTCCTCGGCTCGCACATCGTGCGGGTCAAGATCTGGGATCGAACCGGTCGGGTCGTCTACTCCGACGACACCGCCCTGATCGGCGCCCGGTTCGCCCTCCCGGCAGACGAGTTGGCAGCGCTCGACACGGGCAATACCTCTGCCGAGGTCAGCAAGCTCGGCGAGCCGGAGAACCGGGACGAACGGTCCTTCGGCAAGCTCCTGCAGGTCTACCTCGGGGTGCAGACGCCGACCGGCCAGCGGTTGCTGTTCGAGACCTACCAGCCCTATCAGGTGATCGTCGACTCCAGCCAGCGGATGCTGCTCGCGAGCCTGCCCATCCTGCTCGGTGGTCTGGTCCTGCTCTACCTGGTGCAGGCGCCGCTCGCCTACCGGATGGCCCGGCGGCTGCGGGCCAGTCAGGACCAGCGGGAGGGCTTGCTGCTCGCCTCGTTGGCTGCCTCGGACCGGGAGCGGGCGGTCATCGCCGCGGATCTGCACGACGGCGTCGTCCAGGGTCTCGCGGGTGCATCGTTCTCGCTGTCCGCTGCGGCCGAACGCACCCGCGGCACCGACCCCGACGCGGCCGGTGTGATGGCAGCTTCGGCGACCGACCTGCGCCGCTGGGTCCGGGAGCTGCGCAGCCTGGTCGTCACCATCACGCCACCGGCGCTGCACGCCCAGGGGCTCGCTGTCTCACTCGCCGACCTGGCCGCGACCCTCGAGGTCCGTGGCATCACGGTCGACGTCGACGTGACGGGCACCGACGATCTCGACGAGGTCACCGAGACGCTGCTCTACCGCGCCGCCCAGGAGGCCGTCCGCAACATCGTCCGGCACGCAGACGCCCACGCGGTCAGCCTGAACGTTGCCCGCGAGCAGGACACCGTGCTCGCCCTGCGGGTCGCGGACGACGGGCGCGGGTTCCGGGTCGATGACAGTGCGGTCCGTCGGCGCGGCAGCGTCGGCCTGGAGCTGCTCGCCGCACTGGTCCACGCCCAGGGCGGCACGGTCACCGTCGACGCCGAACCCGGCCGCGGCACCGAGCTGGTCCTGCGGCTGCCCGTCGGTCCGCCCCCTGTCACCGCCGACCTCGAGGCAACGCCGGCTCCCGACGCGCGAGGCGCCGAACGACCGGTCGAGCCGGCCCTCGGCCCCGGCGTACGTCCTTGATCCGCGTCCTGATCGTCGACGACCACGCGCTCGTACGCCGGGGCCTCGCCGATCTGCTGGGCGCGGCCGAGGACATCGAGGTCGTCGGCGCCCTCGAGGACGGGGCGCTCGCCGCGGACACCGTGACTGAGCTCGAGCCGGACATCGTCTTGATGGACCTGTCAATGCCCGGCCTGGACGGCATCGACGCCACCCGGGCCGTGCTGGCGGCGCGGCCGCAGACGAAGGTCATCGTGCTGACGTCGTTTGCCGAGAACGCCCGCATTTTGGCGGCTCTCGACGCCGGCGCTGTCGGCTACCTGCTCAAGGACGCCGAGCCCGACGACATCTCCCGGGCGCTGCGAGACGCCGTCGCCGGCGGGGTGCCCCTGTCACCACGGGCGGCGCGAGCTTTGCTGCCGGCGAACCGGCCGGCGGCGGACAAGGCGCAAGACGCGTTGACCGCCCGCGAACGCGAGGTGCTGTCGCTCGTCGCGATCGGGCTGCCCAACAAGAGCATCGCGAGACGGCTGGAGATCAGCGAGAAGACCGTCAAGTCGCACCTCACCCGCGTCTTCATCGTGCTGGGGGTCGGCGACCGCACCAGCGCGGCGCTGTGGGCCCAGCGGCACGGGATCGTCTGACTCAGGAGCCTGGCAGCACGTCCCGGAACAGCTCCATCCGCTTCCAGTCCGGCACCGGCGGCTCGTGCCCGGGCTCCGGCGCGTGCGGCGAGAGCTCCAGCAGCTCCATCCGGTGGACGTAGCGGGGACAGTTGGGCCAGACCCGCTCGACCTCGACGCGCACGACGAGCTCGGCCCCCTCGAACGACGCGACGAGCGCCGGGTCGTCCGACACGGTCGCGCGGCCCTGCACCCGCATCCGGTCCGGCCGCCCGAAGTCGACGAACAGCAGGGCCACCCGCGGTTCGGCCTGGATCGAACCCAGGCTGCGGAACATCCCGTTCCCGTCGTACGACGGGAAGGCGAGGGCGGCTGCATCGAGCACCCGGACGAAGCCGGGCCGGCCGCCCTTGTAGGACACGTCCGGCCAGCCGTCGGGATCGACGGTGGCGAGGAAGAACTGGGCCGACCGCTCGACGAACTCCCGGTCGGTTCGGGTCAGTCGGTCATGCACCGTGACCTCCACCAGGCGATCGGCGAGCCGTCGGCTGTCGAACCGGTCCTGCAGCGATCGCGCGCCGGCGCCGTACATCTCCGAGACCATTGGCCCTCCTTCATCGTGTTTGCCACCGGGGGCGGGCATCTTGACGACTGTCCAAGCCTATGGCCACTATGACCCACGTCACACAGGTGAAGTCGGTGACGGGTCGGTCGGTGACCTTCTCGAGTGTCAGGGAGTGTGGCCATGTCACGGTTCGGACTGAGCGGGCGCAAGGCACTGGTGACCGGCGGCGCGCAGGGCCTTGGGCAGGGCATGGCCGAGGCCCTTGCCAGGGCGGGCGCCTCGGTGGTCGTGGCAGATCTCCAGGACGACACCGGTGAGCTCGTCGCGAAAGGTATCGAGGCCACCGGTGGCACGGCGAGCTACGTCCACCTCGACGTCACCGACGAGGCGAGCTGGCAGGCGGCGATCGCTTCCACGGTCGATGCGCTCGGCGGCCTTGACGTGCTCGTCAACAATGCCGGGGTCGAGATCTCCTCGCTAGTAGTCGATGTGGAGCCGACTGACATCCGCACGATGCTCGAGGTAAATGTCCTCGGCACCCTGCTGGGCCTCAAGCACGGCCTGCGGGCAATGCGCCCCGGGGGCGCCGCCGGCACCGGCGGTTCCATCATCAACATCTCCTCGGTCGCCGCGACGATCGCCTTCCCCGGGATCTCCTGCTACTCCGCCACCAAGTCTGCCGTCGACCGGCTGACCAGGGTCGCCGCCACCGAGTCGGGCAAGCTCGGCTACGGCGTACGCGTCAACTGCATCTACCCCGGGCTCGTGCCGACGGCGATGGGCGCCCGACTTGCACAGGACATGGCGACGCTCGGGCTGTTTGCGAGTGCGGAAGAAGCTGCCGGTGCGGTCGTCGCGCTGACCCCCGCCGGCCGCCTCGGCGAGGTGGGCGACATGGCCGACGCCGTGGTCTTCCTCGCCTCGGAGGCCTCGCGCTTCATCACCGGGGCAGGCATTCCGGTCGACGGCGGCATGGGTTCCTAGGAGGCCAGGACACGTCTGCTTCGGATGATCCCCGCTGAGGTGGGTATGGCGCCGAGGAACTGATGGAGGCTTCATGGCCAACCTGGCTGGCTTACTCACGACGACAGCAGCGGCACACCCCGATCGACCAGCGGTTCGCCTGGACGACACGACCGTGTCCTACCGGGAACTGGATGAGGCGGCAGCCCGCTGCGCTGGCCTGCTTCGCGCACATGGCGTCTCGGCAGGTGACCGGGTCGGGATCATGCTCCCGAATGTGCCCGAGTTCCCGGTCGTGTATTTCGGGGCGCTTCGACTCGGCGCCGTGGTCGTGCCGATGAACGTGCTGTTGAAGGAACGCGAGACCGCCTTCTATCTCAAGGATCCGCAGGCCAGGCTGGTCTTGGCCTGGCACGAGTTCACCGCCGCCGCCCAAGCCGGTGCGGATGCCGCGGGTGCCACCTGTGTCACGGTCGAACCGGCGGAATTCGCCGACCTGCTCGCCGCAGCCGAACCGGTGCCGGAGGTCACCGACGTGGCTGGCGACGACACCGCGATCATCCTCTACACCAGCGGCACGACCGGCACCCCCAAAGGCGCTGAGCTGACGCACGACAACCTGCGCAGCAACGCGATCACGACCGCCGACACACTGTTCGAGTTCACGCCCGAAGACGTCGTACTCGGTGCGCTGCCGCTGTTCCATGCATTCGGTCAGACCTGCGCGATGAACGCAGCCGTCTACGCCGGGGCGTTGCTGACCATGTTGCCTCGGTTCGACGCCGGCAAGGGCCTGGAGGTCATCGCCCGGGACCGGGTGACGGTCTTCGAAGGGGTGCCGACGATGTTCACCGCCTTCCTGCACCACCCCGAGCAGGCGGCCGCCGACACCTCGAGCCTGCGGGTCTGCTGCTCCGGTGGTGCGGCGATCCCGGTCGAGGTGCTGCGCGGGTTCGAGGAGGCCTTCGGCTGCACGGTCCTGGAGGGATACGGCCTGTCCGAGACCTCGCCGGTGGCGTCGTTCAACCACCCGCACGGCGTACGCAAGCCCGGCTCGATCGGGACGCCGATCCGGGGCGTCGAGATGAAGGTCGCCGACGACGAGGGCGTGCAGGTGACCGACGGCGAGGTCGGGCAGATCTTCATCCGCGGCGAGAACGTCATGAAGGGCTATTGGCAGCGGCCGGACGCGACCGAGGAGGTCATGGTCGACGGCTGGTTCGTCACCGGCGACATGGCGGTCCGCGACGAGGACGGTCTCTACGCCATCGTGGACCGGAAGAAGGACCTGATCATCCGGGGCGGTTACAACGTCTACCCGCGGGAGGTCGAGGAGGTGCTCTATGAGCATCCCGGGGTGCTGGAGGCCGCGGTCGTCGGGGTGCCGCACGATCAACTCGGGGAAGAGGTCGCGGCTGCTGTTGTGGCCAAGCCCGGCCAGGAGCTCGACCTCGAGGAGCTCAAGGCGTTCGTCAAGGACAAGGTCGCGGGCTACAAGTACCCCCGGGTGATCTGGGCGGTCGACGAACTCCCGAAAGGCCCGACCGGCAAGATCCTCAAGCGCGAGATCACGCCGCCGAAGGCCACGACATGACCGGCCGGCACGACGACATCGGGCGGTCGCTGTTCACCGACTACCTCGGCTTGCAGGACGAGCTCACCGAGCAGGAGCTCGACTATCTCGAGCGGACCCGCCGGTTCGTCGATCACGAGGTGCTGCCGGTCATCGGCGACTACTGGCAGCGGGCCGAGTTCCCGTTCGAGCTGATCGCCAAGATGGCCGAGCTGGGCATCGTCGGTGACGGGATCGAAGGTTACGGCTGCCCGCAGATGAGCCCGACCGCTTCGGGGCTGATCAACATGGAGCTGAGCCGCGGTGACGGGAGCCTGGGCACCTTTCTGGGCGTCCAATCCGGTCTGGCCATGCGGTCCATCGCGCTACTTGGTTCGGAGGCCCAGAAGCAGCGCTGGCTGCCTGGAATGGCTGCCCTTGAGGTGATCGGGGCCTTCGCGCTCACCGAGCCGGAGCACGGCTCGGACTCGGTCGGCCTCGAAGCCTCGCTGCACCTGGACGGCGACGCCTACGTCCTGAACGGGCGCAAGCGGTGGATCGGCAACGGTTCGATCGCCGATGTCGTCGTCGTCTGGGCCAGGGACACCGGCGACGGTGCCGTCAAGGGGTTGCTGTTGGAGCGGGGCACACCGGGTTTCCAGGCCGAGGTGATGCAGGGCAAGGGTTCGGTCCGAGCCGTCTGGCAGGCCGAGCTCACCTTCACCGACGTCCGCATCCCGCTCGAGGACAAGCTGCCGGGCGCCAACACGTTCAAGGACGCGGGCGGAGTGCTGTCCTCGACCCGCAACTCGGTGGCCTGGGCCGCACTCGGGCACGCCGTCGCGGCGTACGAGGTGGCGTTGACCTACTCCAAGGAGCGGATCCAGTTCGGCAAGCCGCTGGCGACCAAGCAACTCGTGCAGGACAAGCTCGTCCGGATGCTGGCCGAGGTCACCGCGATGCAGCTGTACTGCCTGCGGCTGGCCAAACTGCTCGAGGCCGGCAAGCTGACCGACACGATCTCGGCGCTGGCGAAGATGAACAACACCCGCAAGGCCCGTGAGGTCATCGCGATGGCCCGAGATCTGCTGGGCGGCAACGGGATCCTGCTGGAGAACCACGTGATCCGACACATGGCCGACATCGAGGCGATCTACACCTACGAAGGCACCGCCGACATCCAGACCCTCATCGTCGGACGGGACATCACCGGGATGAGCGCTTTCACCTGACACCAGGGAGTCCAACGATGTCCAACCTCGACGGCCGGACAGCAGCCGTGATCGGCGCCGGCACGATCGGACTGTCCTGGGCCACCCTGTTCGCCGGCCACGGCCTGCGGGTGCGGGTCAACGATCCGCGCTCCGACCTCGAACAGACGGTGCAGCAGACCGTCCGGCAATTCGCCGCGACATTGCCCGGCGGACCGTACGACGCCGACGTCCTGCTGGCCTTGATCGAGCTGCAGCCTGACCTCGAGCAGGCCGTGCACGGCGTGGACATCGTGCAGGAGAACGGCCCGGAAGACCTCGGGGTCAAGCGCGAGCTGTTCGCCCGGATCGAGCGGGCGGCGCCGGCCGGGGCGATGCTGCTGTCCTCGACCTCCGGACTGATGCCCACCGACATGAGCGCCGACATGACAGACCCCGGCCGGCTGCTGGTCGGACACCCGTTCAACCCACCGCATGTGGTGCCCCTGGTCGAGATCGTGCCGGGGCAGCAGAGCTCGCCGGCCGCTGTCGAGGCGGCGGTGGCCTTCTACACCGCGCTCGGCAAGCAGCCGGTCGTCCTGCGCAAGGAGATCGGCGGTTTCGTCGCCAACCGGCTCCAGTCGGCGCTGTTCCGGGAAAGCGTCAGCCTGGTCCTGCAAGGGGTCGTCACCGCCGAGGAGCTGGACCAGGTGGTCACCGCGTCGGTCGGTCCACGCTGGGCGACGGCCGGCCCGTTCGAGAGCTACCACCTCGGCGGCGGTCCAGGTGGCCTGCGGCACCTGCTGGAGCACCTCGGCCCCGGGATGGCCCGCCGGTGGAAGGACCTCGGTGAGCCCGAGCTCACCCCGGCGATCATCGACCTGCTCAGCACCGCCACCGAGGCGCGTTTTCGGGACCAGAGCTACGAACAGCGGATGGAGCTGCGCGACCGCAAACAATTGGCCGTGCTGGCCGCCCGACACGGCGTCGAGCAAGGGTCAGCCACCATCCCGCGGCTGCTCGGGGACTTCTACGGCTACGAGCAGCTGCTCCCGGCCAGCGACCAGCAGGTGCTTCTGCGGGTGCGCGAATTCGTCCAGCGCGAGATCGCCCCCATCGCCAACGACTTCTGGTCGCGGTCGGAGTTCCCGCATCACCTGGTGCCGAAGATCGCCGAGTTGGGGATTGTCGGGATCGGCTACCCCCGGCCTGGCCGACCGACCGCCAGCCGGTTGCTGACGTCATTCATCAGCTTGGAGTTCTCCCGCGTCGACACCTCGATGGCGACCTTCTTCGGCGTCCACAACGGCCTGGCGATGGGCAGCATCGTGTTCTGTGGTTCGCCGGAACAGCAGGAGCGCTGGCTGCCGAAGATGTCCGCCCTGGAGACGATCGGCGCGTTCGCGTTGACCGAACCGGGCGGCGGCTCCGATGTCGCCGGCGGCCTTTCGACCACCGCCCGGCGCGACGGCGACACCTGGGTGCTCGATGGCGCCAAACGCTGGATCGGCAACGGCACCTTCGCCGAGCTGGTGGTCGTCTGGGCCCGTGACATCGCCGACGATCAGGTGAAGGGCTTCGTCGTCGAGCAAGGTACGCCGGGGTTCACCGCGACCAAGATGGCAGGCAAGTTGGCCCTTCGTACCGTCCAGAACGCCGACATCACCCTGACCGCCTGCCGGGTCCCGGAGGCCAACCGGCTGCAGCGGGCGGACTCCTTCCGCGACACCGGCAAGGTGTTGCGGCACACCCGCGGTGGGGTCGCCTGGAACGCCGTCGGCTGCATGATGGGTGCGTACGAGGCGGCCGTCGAGTACGCGAAGACCCGCGAGCAATTCGGCCGGCCCATCGGCAAGTTCCAACTGATCCAGGACCACCTGGCCAAGATGCTGGGCAACATCACCGCCTCGCTCGCCATGGCGGTGCGGGTGGCGCACCTGCAGGACGCGGACCTGTGCACCGACGAGCAGGCCGCGTTGGCGAAGTTGTTCGTCACCACCAGGATGCGCGAGACGGTGGCCTCCGGTCGCGAGATCTTCGGCGGGAATGGCGTCCTGCTCGAGTACGACGTCGCTCGCTTCTTCAACGACGCCGAGGCGCTCTACTCCTACGAGGGCACCCGCGAGATCAACACGCTGCTGGTCGGTCGCGCCATCACCGGTCTCGGCGCCTTCGTCTAAGTCTCTTCGGTCTAAGGCTGTGGGTCGCCGCCCGGCGGCGGACCGATCACCCCGTCGGCGAGCAGGGTCGCAATCTCGTCCTGGCTGAGCCCTACCTCGGTCAGGACCTCGGCGGTGTGCTGCCCGAGGTCGGGAGCGACCCCGCGCGGACCGATATCGGCGCCCTTGATCCGGATCGGGATGGCGACCGTACGGAACCGCCCCGCCGTGGGGTGCTCGATCTCGGGAAACAACCCGACCGCCTCGGCGTGCGGATCGGTCGCCAACTCGGCGACGGTGGCGGCCGGACCCCAGACGAAGCCGGCCTGGTCGAACAGCACACCCCACTCGGCCAGCGTCCTGGTGGCGAACACCGCGTCCATCAGGTCGGTGATCTCCGACATGTGCTCGACCCGACCGGGGACCGTCTCGAATCGCGGGTCCGTCGCCCACTCCGGTCGGCCGACCACCTCGCTGAACCGCGGCCACCAGTGCGCCTCCGGCATGAACAGCAGGACCCACCGCTCGTCGGCGGTGAGGAAGCTCTCCTGCAGGGCATGCAAGCGCTCGCGGCGCCCCGTCGTACGCGGATTCTGCCCGTCGATGAGGGTCGCGGACAGGTCGGTCGCCATCGTCCAGGCGGCGGTCGCGAACAGGTTGACGTCGATCACCTGACCTTCGCCGGTGCGGTCGACCAGGCGGAGCGCGGTGAGGACAGCGGCGAGCAGGGCCAGCGCCGCGCTGTGGTCGCCTTGCGCCGGTCGGGCCCGCGGCGCCTGCGTGCCCGGCACGGTGATCGAATGGGTGATCCCACCGCGGCCGAAGAAGGCGGTGATGTCGTAGCCGGGGCGGGCGGTGTCGGGGCCGTCGAGTCCGTAGCCGGTCAGCGTGGCGTGCACCAGCCGGGGGTTTCGGCCGTGCAGGGTCGCGGCGTCCAGACCGAACTTCTGCTGCCGCCTGGGCAGCAGGTTGTTGACGAAGACATCGGCCCCGGCTGCGAGGGTCTGGACCAGCGCGCTGCCCTCCGGCCGGTCCAGCGCCACGGCGACCCCCCGCTTACCCCGGTTGTCCAGCTGGAAGCTGGCGTCGATCGCCGGGATTCCCGCGGGCATTGTGGGCTGGCGGGTGATGCCGCGCAGGGCGTCGCCCCGCAGCGGTTCGACCTTCACCACGTCGGCGCCGAGGTCGGCCAGCATCGCCGCCGCCCCCGGGGCAGCCATCCAGTTGGCCACCTCGACGACGCGGATCCCGTCCAGGGGTGCGACCACGACGTGCTCCTTCGAACTACCGGCCGGTCCACCGCGGTGGCCGCTTCTCGGCGAAGGCACGTGGGCCCTCCTTGGCGTCCTCAGTCTGCTTGATCCGGGCTGACGTCGCCGCGCTACGCGACCAGCCCTCGTCCTCGTCGATCTCGAGCGCGGCCCGGGCGATCGCCAGGCTCTCGCGGACGGCCAGCGGCGCGTTCGCACAGATCCGCTCACCAAGCCGGCGGGCGGTCGGCATGACCTCGTCGGCATCGACCACGTGGTTGACCAGGCCCAGCTGATGGGCCTCCTCTGCCCCGAACCGGTCCCCGGTCATGATCAGCTCGCGGGCCCGCGCCGCACCGATGGCGCGCGGTAGCCGGAACACCCCGCCGCCGACGGCGACGATGCCCCGGGTCACCTCGGGGAGCCCGAAGGCGGCATCCCGGGCCGCGACCACGAGATCGCAGGCGAGCACGAGTTCGGTCCCGCCGGCGAGGGCAAAGCCGTTGACCGCCGCGATGACCGGTTTGCTGCGCGGGTAGCGGACGAAGCCCGCGAAGCCGCCCTTGCCCACGGCCAGCTCGCTCCCCCGACCAGCCGCGATGACCTTCAGATCGGCCCCTGCGGAGAAGGTCGAGCCGGCGCCGGTCAGGATCGCCAGCCACACCTCCGGATCGGCCTCGAATCGCTCCATCACCGCATGCAGGGCGGTGGCGAGCTCCGGATTGATGGCGTTGCGCTGCTCCGGGCGGTTCAGGGTGATCGTCGCGATCCGGCCGTCGATCTCGTAGCGAACCTCGTCAGTCATCTGTGCGCTCCGTCCCAGCGAGGTAGTCGTGCACCAGCTCGGGCCTACCCAGGGTCAGGTCGGTGAGGATGTGGGTGGCCGACAGCACCTCGAGCACCGGGAGATCAGCCAGCGGCGCCAGCGCATGCTCGAACAGCTGAAGCCGGGCCGGCCCACTCCAGGCACCCTTGATCGTGATGTCGGTGATCTGACTGCGGACCAACTCCAGAATCCGCGGTCGGCGGTCGTAGCCTGGCAAGATCTTCAGTCCGTACGTCGGCTGGCCGATCTCCTCGCGGGCCGCAGCCTCGTCGACAGGACTGTGTTTGTAGCCCATCGTCGCGGTGGCCACCCGCAGCGAGCCGTAGTCGAGGGTGCCGACCAGGGTGTCGGTGTCGATGTACAGCGCCGGCGCGCCCATCTTCTTCGGGAACGCGCTGATCTCCCGCCCGCTGGCGATCGAGCTCAGGCTGTCGACGTACATCGCGTGCAGGTAGTCGGCCGGCTCCCCGTCGTACTCGACCCGAAGCACCTGGCCGGACTCGCAGAACGCGCCGAGACCCGTCACGTCGGGCATCTTCATGACCTCGAAGCGGACCAGCGGCTCAGCGACGGTGAGCGGTTCGGGCACCACCCGCCGCATGGCCTCCGGGTCCGTGCGGTAGGTGATGTTGAGGTATTCCCGGTCGGTGAACCGGTAGGGACCGCCCGGTGGATAGGCAGGCGCGCCCAGCGGTGTCGTGAGCTGGCGGCGGACGTCTTCGACCCGCATGTCGTCTCCCTGGCTCGGCGTCGCCAGAGATTAGCGAGCTCACCAGGGCGTGGGCGTCAGCGGCCCCTGTCCGTTCGAGCCACCCTCTCCGTTGCTGAGGAAACCGAGGTCCCACAGATTGTTCGGGACGACCGGATCACCCTTCTGCACATTCTCCGGAAAGATGTAGTCGAAGGTGGGCGCCTGGTAGCGACCGGACGCGAGGCCGTTGGCGACGGTCTTGCTGGTCAGGCAC
The DNA here is from genome assembly GCA_043721555.1 of Frankiales bacterium. Taxonomy (GTDB): domain Bacteria; phylum Actinomycetota; class Actinomycetes; order Mycobacteriales; family SCTD01; genus JAYSQK01. The sequence goes on along the minus strand of JAYSQK010000382.1, from coordinate 5,124 downwards.
TCCGGATTGGTCTTGATGTTGTTGACGACGGACGTGACACCGCCCGAAGACGGGGTACCGGCGGTGTCGGGGTTGCACAGCGTCCGGTTGACGACCAGCATGTTGCGGGGGGGCGAGTTCAGCAGGCCTAGCGGTGCTCTCGTGGCCCGCAACCGGATCCGCTGCGGCTGCACGCCGCTGAACTGGGTGGTGATGCCACCGCCGATGAATGCTCCTTGCGTCGTCGTGCCGGTGACCTCGGGGTGGGACTCTCCAGTCATCTCGAACGGCGTGATCCAGCGGTAGGACACCGCACCGGTGCCGGGGTCGACATCCGGCAGGTAGATGTCCACCGGGCTCGTGACGTCGCTGGTCTCGGCCTCCAGAAACATCCGGTTCGCTGTCTCCTGCTTCGCGCCATTCACGGCGAGCGCGTTGGGGTCGGCAGAGCCGATGCCGAACGCGCCGATGGCCAGGTAACTCGGCTTGGTGCCATGGCTGGTGAAGATGCCGACATCGGCCTCGATGGCGAAGGCCGAGATCAGGCTCGGAGCCGTCCCCATCGGGCTGAGCAGCGTGCCTGCCCAGGTGATGTAGTCACCCACCTCGAACGGCGCCTGCTTGGTCGGGTCCGGCGCGCCTGGGATGCCCAACGCCGGCGGCATCACGAAGTGTCCGCAGAACGCCGGGTTGCCGATCGGGGCCGACAGGTTTCCGCCCTTCGGCAGGAAGCCCCCCATGCCGTCGTCGACGAAGTCGCGGCAGTGACCACCTACCGGTACGGGCCGGTTGCCCTGTGGGCACAGCGGGTCCTCCGCCGTGACGGCACCGCCACTCGAACGCGTGGGCTCGCTCCGGGGCACGCACATCGGGTAGCCCGTGCTTGCGTGCACTGTGGGGTTCTCCTCATCGATGGAGAACCGTGGGTCGGGGCTGTGCTGCTGGCCGAAGCGGCCGATCGGGTCGTTCAGCTCGACGACAGCTTGGTCGGGCGCGCCCACCGCGGAGCCGACATGCAGTTGCCCTGCGGCGTAGTCGATGTTGGTGATGATGCCCTGGCCCTGGTTCAGCGACTGCTGCGAAATGGTGATCAGCCCGGCAATGTGCCGATTGACGACGGTGTTGCCAACCACGTTGATCTCGAACGACGGGAAGGTGCCCGGGGTCTTCTCGGTCAGCTGCTTCAACGTGGTCGCGACTGCCGGGGTGGAGGACGGGTTGACGAACTCACTCCAGGTCAGCGTATTAGCCGGCATCTGGATGACGGAGTTGCAGGGCACGACGATGGTCAGGTTGTTGACGACAACGGTTCCGCCCCAGTGGGCCGGCGTGACGTCCTTGCATTCTGCATTGCTGACCTGGGCGTCCTGGATGAAGCCGATCACGTTGAATTGATGCAGCGCCAGATGCGTCGGGTCGCCCGTGAAGGTCGGAGCCGCCACCGGCGGAAAGGTCCGGAACACCGGACCGGTCCGCGGCGCCGGTGCCGGCGGCGGGGGCGGGGGCTTGGCGGTGCCGCCGTTGCCCACTGCACTGGCGACGCCGCCGCCAATCGTCACGACCAGCAGGCTGAGGATGGCCAGCAGGCTGACGGCATGCAGCCGCTGCCGGCGATGGCTGGCCCGGTGCCACCCGCGACGCTGCCCAGGCCGCGCGTCGGCGCTGGGGTTGGCTGCTCGTCCGACCTGCACAGGGACTCCTTCGTCAGGCGGGCTACGACGGCCCGTGACCTCAAGTAGATGGGAACGACCTTTGTCGGACCTTTGCCCGACCTAAGTCGTAGGACCAACCCGCTATTTGCCGCGCCTGCGCGACCGTGTCGCTGTCGGCGTGGGCGTCGCGGTGACCGTCGCCGTCGGCGACGTGGTCGGCTTGGGGCTCACCGTCGGCGTCGGTGTGGGCGTCGGTATGAGCGTGGGTACCGGCGTCGGAGTTGGCGACGTCGTAGGCGTGGGCGCGACTGTCCCACCGACCAGGCACCTGGGACCTCCGGCCTGCAGTGCGGCGCAGTCGCTCGGCGCCGGGAGGACCCGTTGGACCCCCCACGCGCCGACCTGCGTGAACGGCCTGCGGACGTCGCCGTACCAGAAGTCGCCGACCGTCTTGCTCCAGCCACCCGACGAGCCCGAGATCCATGCGTCGTAGGACTCGCCGGGGCCGATCGCCTGGCTAGCCGAGTATTCACTGTCGGGCACGAGCGCATCCCGCGGCGAATCGAGGCCACCGAGGCTGAAGACGTGTCCCTGTTCGCTTCCGGGCGCCACGATCTCGTGCACGACGGTCTCGTCCCCGACGTAGGACCACAAGACCGGCGTCGCCGGGTCACTGGTGCCCGTCGCATAGGTGGACGTGCTGTCACCGGCCGGAGCGGTCCTGTAGTTGATGTTCGTCTTGCCGCTCACCGCGTTGGTCGGGTAGGGCATGAAGTCCTGCGACATCTCCGGGTCGTCGTCGGCGAGGATCAAGCTGAAGTCGCGATAGTCACGCCGCGGGGTCGTAGCCGTAGCCGGGATGTGCACATCCACCCGGGCCCCGACGTCCGAGCTGAACGTGGCTCCCTTCGGTGCCACCACAACCGCGCCGTACAGGCCGAGCTTCTGGCTGTCGTGGCTGGAGTCGCCGGCCATGCTGGCGATGGTGGCACTTCCCACGCGATCGGTGTCGGCGTAGTACAGGTAGTCGCGCGCACCGCCCGGCGGGGTGGTGTTTTCCGGGCTGTAGCCGACATTCACACCGGACGAGTCGGCGTTGCGATCCAGCTTGCCTACCGCGAAGGACTCGGCCGAGGATCGGGTGTTCCTGAGATGGACCCTGAGGCACTCGCCGGCGGCAACGTGCAGCACCAGGGGCTCAGCCGACGTCGTACCAGCGCGTACGGCGGCGGCCTGGCTGGTGGCGACGAAGACCGCTCGCGCTGAGCTGAGGTCGACGGCGCTGATGTCGAAGGCATGTACTGGTGCGCCGGTCGGACATGGATTGCTCGGCGTCGGCACAGCGGGTGGCGTACTCCCGGCCGGCGGACTCCACAAGCCGCCGGGTGCCGCGTTGTCCGGCAGTGCGAGCAGGTCCGGGCTGAAGCTCGGCAGCACCCGCACGATGCCCCAGGCGCCTTGAGCGGTGCGGCGCGCATCACCGTTGTAGTAGAGGTAGTCGCCCGCCTTGCTGCGTCCGGCCGTGCCGCCACCACCGAGCGCGAGGGTGTACTTCTCGCTCATCCCGTAGTGGACGGTGTCCACCAGGGTGCCGATGGCCGTCGGGCTGCCCTTACCCGGGTCTCCCTGGATCTGGCCGTCCGCACCGACCGTCATTCGGTTGTCGACGGCGAAGCGCTGACCGGTGAAGCGCAGCGTGTCCAGCGTCGGACTCACATTGATGGTCCGTACGACGATCGGGTCGCCGGGGTAGGCCCGCGGTAACGGGGTGATCGGGTCGCCATAGGCGTACGAGGAGAATCTGTTCGCGGCGCTCGAGCGGTCGCTGAAGGGAGCCGCCTTGAGGTTCAGGGTGGAGTAATCCCCCTGGTCGTTGTCATTGATCGTCCACAGCGCCATCTCCCGGAAGCTCCCGTTGACGGTGCCGGGAAGCAGTGCCTGATAATTCTGCTTCGTGGGATCAACCACGATGTCGGCGATGGTGCCGGACGCGATCTCGGCGGTGTGGTTGTTCGGCGCGTAGAACTTCGAGCCGGCCGGTTCGACGATGAGCTGCCCGACCAGGCCGTGGCCCCAGCCGTGGATGCCGTCGACGTGGTCGTGCCAGAAGATGTTGTCCAGCTGGGTGTCGGCGTACCACTGGTATTGGATGAACTCGAAGCCCACCCACTCTCCTGTGCCGTGTGCATTGGCCAGTGGCGCGTCGAGGGTGATCGTGCTCGCCACCGGGTCGACACTCATGACCTGCCGCACCTCGATGCCGTTGGTGCCCATGCCGATCCCGATGAACGGGTGGGCGTCGGCGCCGTCGGCGGTCTTGTTCTGGAATTTCGCCACGTTGCCGACATGGATCGTCGGGCCCGTCGTGCTCGTCGCGTCGAGCAACTGGGTGTCCTCGGCCGTGTAGGGACGAACCGAGTGCTCGTAGGCGAAGCCGGTCGAGACACCATCCGAACCCTGCACGTCGAACTGCACGTGGTGGATGTGGATGCTCGTCTTGGACCACCCGTCGAACGCCCCGGTATCGGGCATTTCGTTGGTCAGGGTTACGTCGGCGCAGTCACCGACGTTCATCCGCAGCGCCAGCGGCTGGGAGTTCGGATCGGCGTACGTCTTGGCCTTGTCCTGCGCCAACGTGAACAGCTTGCCTTCCTGGTCGGTGAAATTCTTGCTGCGGATCACGGGCGTGCTGATGGCCACGATGTTGAAGTGCCGCATCGGCGTCGGCAGCGGGGGCGCCGCAGGCGTGGCCGGGTCGGCCGCCTGATATTTCGGACACAGGCCGTCCGGTCGGCCGGCGTACGGGTCAACGCTGGACGGCTGAGCCGGGTCGAAGCTGGTCGGGAACGCAGAGGCGATGGGACGAGGGTCCAATGCGGTGCTGTGTTGGCTGCCCGGCGCGGCGTCGCCGTGCTCGCCGAGGAACGGGGAACCGGAGTGGCCCTGCGGTGAGAAGGGCGGCCGCCAGCCGATGTGCGGCCGCAGGGTCGGGAAGGCGGGCCGGCCGTCATCTGGATTGAACAACATGGCCGGGCGCAGGGTCGGCAGGATGAACAGCGGCCCGGCCTCCGCCACCTGGGCACCCTCGGACTTGGCGAGGCTCGCTGGTGCGACGTCCACCGGCAGCAGCCCCGGATAGCCGACGACGTCGCTCTGATCAGCCCACTGCCCCGGTCCAGCGCCCTGCAAGGTGGTGTCCTCGGGCTCGCCCAGCATCAAGTTGGGGTCGGACTTGGCGAATTTCCAGTCCATCACCGACGGGTCCTGGCTGTTGGCGCGCACGCCCTGCGGCGGGACCTGCTGGCGCACCCAGGAGTCCAGATCGGCGTGGTTGGCCAGGGTCTGGCTCCCGAAGGTCTTCCCTAGGAGTAGCTCCGAGGTGACCGGCTCCGGTGGGGCGGCCCGGTCCTTCAGCGCGACGAAGTCGGGCTGCTTGGTGTTGTAGACCCGCCAGAAGCTCCACATGCCCGAGACGTAGTGCTTGGCGATGTGG
>JAYSQK010000381.1:0-1685 GCA_043721555.1 Frankiales bacterium | reverse complement strand
CTGGCCTGGAGCGGGCGTGGTGGCGCGCTCACCGAGGTGACCCGTGCAGCCGACGTCGGTGGGCTCCTCAACGACACCCGGGCCTGGCAGCTGCTCGCTGCGGCCTTGGTGCTCGACCTCGTCCCCGACCTGGCGATCCTCCTGCCGGTTGCCTACCGGACGGAATGACCAGCCCCGGCCAGGTTGTTGAGTGTTCAACCAACAGGATGAGGTCACCATGAGCATCGCCGCCGTCCGGCTCAACCACGCCGTGCTGTTCGTCAGCGATCTGCAGCGGGCCGTCAGCTTCTACACCGAGGCGTTCGGCATGCAGGTCGTCGCGACCGAGCCGCGCGCCAACGCGACCTTCCTGCGGCTGCCGCGCTCCGGCAACCACCACGACCTCGGGCTGTTCGGGCTTGGCGAGCAGGCCGGACCCAAGCGCCCCGGCATCGGGCTCTACCACCTGGCCTGGCAGGTCGACACGATCGAGGAGCTGGAGCAGGCCCGACTGACCCTGGTCGAGCACAGCGCCTACACCGGCGAGTCCAGCCACGGCGCGACCAAGAGCATCTACGGGGCGGATCCCGACGGCAACGAGTTCGAGGTGATGTGGATGCTGCCCCGGCAGGACTGGGGCGCCTACGAGCACGCCGCCCCCATCGACCGCCTCGACCTCGCTGCGGAGTTGCAGCGCTGGCGTGGCGTCGGTACGGCGGGGCAGCTGCAGGCCGGCTCGGTGGACGCACCGTGACCACGCCGGTCATCGCCACCCACGGCTCCACCGACCCGGACGCGCCGCTGGTGGTCCTGCTGCACGGCCGTGGGTCCAACGAGCAGGACATCCTCGAGCTGGCCACGCACCTCCCGGCCGGCCCGGCCTACACGGCGGTGCGCGCGCCGATCGCCGAGGGTGGCGGGTTCGCGTGGTTCGCCAACCGCGGCATCGGGCGCCCGGTCGCCGAGTCCCTGCGCGTCCACCTGGACTGGTTCCGCAGCTGGCTCGACGGCGTCGCTCCCGAGGGCCACCCGGTCGTGGTCGTCGGCTTCAGCGGCGGCGCGGCCTTCGCCGGCGGCCTCATCCTGGACGACCCCACGCGGTACGCCGGGGCCGGGATCCTCTACGGCACGCTGCCCTTCGACGCCGGCGTGCCGGTGCCACCCGCCCGGCTCGCCGGGTTGCCGGTCTTCGTGGCGCAGGGAGAGCAGGACACCGTCATCCCGCGTGAGCTGCTGGACCGCACCTGGCACTACCTCACCGGGGAGTCAGGTGCCCCGGCGTACGCGATGAAAGAGCCTGGTGGGCACGGCATCTCGGCAGAGACCGTCGCGCACCTCAGTGGCTGGCTGGCCGAGCGGCTGGCCTGGCTGGCTGCGCACGGCCGCGGTTCGACGAGCCCCGCTGCGTGGCTGGACCGTAGCGAGCTGCCGCAGCGGCCTGGGCCGCGCCCGGCCACCAGCACCAACACGCCCCAGGAGCAGCTCACGCAGCAGTCCCCCGCCGAGCTGCAGGAGCGGCTGTTCGACCGGCTGTGCAAGCTCGCGGGCGTCAGCTCGCGGCCGTCCGCCATCTCGGTCCCGGGCGCCCGCGCCTTCACGCTGACCGGCGCCACCGGCCCGGTCGATGCCTTCATCGTGCCGCGGGTCGGTGAGTTCGCCCACCTGCACCCGGCGCACGACGGTTCGCTGCATCTGGCCTTGCCGCC
>JAYSQK010000380.1:0-5531 GCA_043721555.1 Frankiales bacterium | reverse complement strand
AACCGCCATGGAGACTCCTTTGACCTTCGAGGTGTGTGCGATGTTTCTCGCAGGCCTAAGGCCACTTGGCAAGGGTTTCCACGGAGTCGACATCGATCTGATGCGAAGTCGCGGGCCTCGGCGGCTTGTGCGGCGGACGGCCTGGCAGCAGGATGAGCGGCGCCCCCGAGGAGGTCAGATGCCACCCGTCCCGCGCAGACACCAGCGCAACGGGCTCACCATGGCGCCCGCCCCTGCCGCGCTGCTGGATCGGGTCGGCAAGGCGATCATGCGCGAGCTGCAGGAGGACGGCCGTCGTTCCTACACCGGCATCGCCGCGGCGGTCGGGCTGTCCGAGGCGGCGGTCCGCAGCCGTGTCAAGGCGCTCATCGACAGCGGCGTCCTGCAGATCGTGGCCGTCACCGACCCCCTCACGCTCGGCTTCGGCGTCATGGCGAGCATCGGTGTCATGGTCAACGGCGACTCTCGGGCCGCAGCCGAGGCCCTGTCCGACATCGAGGAGGTCGACTACTGCGTGCTCACCTCAGGGCGCTACGACCTGCAGCTCGAGGTCGTGTGCCGCGACAACGAACACCTGCTGACCGTCATCAACGATCGGATCCGCACCGTCGAGGGCGTGCGCGACACCGAAACATCCATCTGCCTGCGCGTGCACAAGCAGACCTACAATTACGGGACCCCCGAATGACCCTGCTCACCCCTACCGGCCGGCCTGGGCCGCTGCTGCATCCGTTCGCCAAGCCGGCTGCCCCGGACTCGTCGTACGTCCGGCTGGTCCGGGGGGAGGGTGCGCTGGTGTGGGATGACGAAGGACGACGGTACGTCGACGGGCTGGCCTGCCTATGGCATTGCAATGTCGGCCACGGGCGTGGCGAGATTGCCGATGCCGTCGCCGCGCAGCTCCGCCAACTCGAGACGTTCCACTGTTTCGAGCGGTTCTCAAACGCACCCGCCGAGGAGCTCGCGGCCAGGTTGGTCGCCTTGGCGCCGGTCCCGGACAGCCGGGTGTTCCTGACCAGCGGTGGCTCCGAAGCGGTGGACACCGCCTTGAAGCTCAGCCGGATCGCGCACGTCCAGGCGGGTCACCCGGAACGCACGGTGGTCATCAGCCGGACCCCGAGCTACCACGGGGTGACCTACGGCGCGATGGCGCTGACCGGCCTGACGCTGAACCGCAAGGACTTCGGTCGCGGGATGGCCGATGTCGTGCAGGTCGACAAGGACGATCTGGCCGCGGTGCGGGCGGTCTTCGCGCAGCATCCCGGTCAGGTCGCGGCCGTGTTCGCCGAACCGGTGATCGGCGCAGGCGGCGTCTGGCCGCCCGTGCCCGGCTACCTCGAGGGACTCCGGCAGCTCTGCGACGAGCACGGCGCGCACCTCGTGCTCGACGAGGTCATCTGTGGTTTTGGCCGGCTCGGCTCGATGTTCGCCGGCGAGCACTTCGGGGTCCGGGCCGACCTCACCACCTTCGCCAAGGGCGTGACGAGCGGCTATCTGCCGCTCGGCGGTGTCCTGGTCGCCCCGTCGGTGCACGAGCCGCTGTCGAGCGACCCGTCGTTCGTCCTGCGGCACGGCTACACCTACTCCGGTCACGCGACGGCCTGCGTCGCCGCGTTGGCGTGCCTCGACATCACCGAACGAGAGGGCCTGGTGGCAAAGGCAACCGCCATCGGGGCGCGCCTCGAACCGGCCTTGCGCTCGTTGCAGGCAGCCGGGCTCGTCGCGGATGTCCGCGGCGTCGGGGCGCTGTGGGCGGTCGGGCTGCCCGAGGGCGCCGATCCGGTCGCCGTGCGCGACCGCATGCTGGGCGAGGGCGTCATCGTCCGCCCGATCGCGCCGGCAACCCTGGCCATCTGCCCGCCGCTGGTGATCACCGATGACGACCTCGCGGCGATCCCCGACGCGCTGCGAACCGCCCTGACGTGAGCTTGAGCGGTGAGTGTCTGTGGCACGACGCCCTGCCCGGCTCGGCGCCGCGGCCGCCCTTGCCGGGCGACACCGCCGTCGACGTCGCGATCGTGGGCGCCGGCTACACCGGGCTCTGGACGGCGTACTACCTCGCGATAGCCGACCCGTCGCTGCGCATCGTCGTGGTCGAACGCGAGACCGCCGGCTTCGGCGCGTCCGGGCGCAACGGCGGCTGGTGCTCCGCGCTGTTCCCGGCGTCCTGGCACCGGATGGCCCGGCAGGCCTCGCGGTCCTCGGTCATCGACATGCAGGCGGCCCTCGAGGATGCCGTCGACGAGGTGGGCAACGTAGCTGCTGCCGAAGGGATCGACTGCGATTTCGTGCTCGGTGGTTCGGTCGCCCTGGCCCGGGGCCCCGCCCAGCTGCTCCGGGCCGAGGCCGAGGTCGCCGAGGCGCGGTCTTGGGGATTCGGTCCCGACACGCTCAATCTGCTCTCCGCGGGCGAGGCCCTGCGCCGGGTGCGGGCGACACGGACCCTCGGCGCCGTCACCACAGCACACTGCGCGGCGCTGCAACCAGCTCTGCTGGTACGCGGTCTCGCCCAGGCCGCGGCATCGCTCGGCGTCGTCATCCACGAACGCACGGCCGCGCTCGAGGTGTCTCGGCGCCGCGTCCGCACGACCCACGGCACGATCACCGCAGACGTTGTGCTCACCGCCACCGAGGGCTACACGGCACAGCTCCCAGGGCGTCGCCGCGAGCTCGCGCCCGTCTACTCCCTGATGCTGGCGACCGAGCCGCTCCCCGACCAGGTGTGGGAGCTGATCGGCCTGCAGGACCGGGCCACCTTCAGCGATGAGCGACATCTCACGATCTACGGTCAGCGCACCGCCGACGGTCGGATCGCCTTCGGTGGCCGGGGCGCGCCCTACCATTTCGGCTCGCGCATCGACCCGGCGTACGAGCGGGTCGAGGCCGTGCACACGGCCCTGCAGGCCAGCCTGGTCGAGCTGTTCCCGGTGCTCGCCGACGCCACCATCACCCACCGCTGGGGCGGCAACCTCGGGGTGCCCCGCGACTGGTATCCCTCGGTCGGCTTCGATCGCGCGTCCGGCACCGCCTGGGCCGGCGGCTATGTCGGCGACGGGGTCGCCACCGCCAACCTCGCCGGCCGCACCCTCGCCGACCTGATCACGGGCTGCGACACGGCCCGCACGCACCTACCGTGGGTGCGCCGGCGTACGGCGCGCTGGGAGCCCGAGCCGCTGCGCTGGGCCGGGGTCAATGCCGTCACGGCCCTGATGAGCCGCGCCGACCGGACCGAGGCGCGCACCGGACGACCCTCCCGGGCGGCGGCAGGATTCTGGCGCGTCCTTGGGCAGTAGGGTTCACACCAGGTCGAACGCCGCCTGGATCGCCACCAACTCGGCCCTGCTCTTCACCCGCCCAGCAGCCACGGCCTGATCCACGTACGCGACCAGCTCATCCGGCAGGCGGACCGAAACCTGTCTGCTCATGGTTGTGTCGGTACCAACTGGGCAGGCAAATGCTCACCCTGCAGCGACGGGGCGAGGCGGCGCCTGGGTCGCTGCTGACCCGGCGTACCGGCCCCTCCCCGTCTCTTCTCGTGATATTCGGGCCCACGAAGGGCCGGAACTCACGACACGAGACGGTACGGGCGAGTTGTGGCCGGACCGACCCGCTGCTCGCCGACCTCGAATCCGTCCGGTGCCGCGTCGGAGCCTCTGAGGGTCAGGCAGGCGAGGGCGGCGCGGACCCGCTGGAGGCCTTCCTCATCGCGGGGCGCGCCGAGGCTCTGGCCGATGCGGTCGCAATGTGTCGCCGCCATCCTGAACGCCTGCAGGACAGTCTTGACGCCATCGTGGCCATCAATACCCAGGTTTCGCGTGTCGACTTGGCCGAACGTGGGGCGGCCATGACAGTTGGCGGCGAGTCTGAAGAGAGTTCCATGGTCGATGTCGAAGAGCTTGGCAGCCGTCCGACGTACGTGCGAGAAGCAACTCCCCGGCAACCAGTAGGAGTGATCGAGATGCCACGTTTCATGGGATTCGTGAGGATGGAAGAGGGGATGGGCACGCCGCCACAAGCGCTGTTCGACGCCATGGACGCCCACATCGGCGAACGGGCCGCCAAGGGAGTGTTCCTCGACGGCGGCGGTCTGTACGGGACAGAGGACGCCGTGAACTTCGTGGTCCGCCAGGGCGAGGTCAGCCGGGTCGACGGACCGTACGCCGAGGCCAAGGAGGTCGTCGGCGGCTGGGCCATCATGCAGTACGACACCCTCGAGGAGGCGGTGGCCGATCAGCAGGAGTTCGCCGAGCTGCATGCGAAGTATTGGCCCGAGATCACCGTGATCTCAACCTTGCGCCAGATCTCCACAGGCCCGGAGGCCCCCGGCAGCTGAACGGGACTCACTACGCTGGCCTCGTGCCGGCAGAGCTCAGTGCTGATGACCCGACCGAGGCCATCGTCGCCGCGTGGCGGGCCGAGTCGGCCCGCCTCGTCGGCGCGCTCACCCGGATGACCCGTGATGTGGAGCTCGCCGAGGACCTAGCGCAGGACGCGCTCGTGGCCGCGCTCGAGCAGTGGCCCACAACCGGCGTCCCGGAAAAGCCGATCGCGTGGCTGATGACCATCGCGAAGCGGCGCGGAATCGACCACTTCCGGCGCGCCGACACCCTTCGCCGCAAGATCGCGGACCTCGAACACGCCCGCGGGGAAGAGGAGGAGATGCCCGACCTCGACGGCGAGGTCGACTACATCGAAGACGACGTCCTGCGGCTGATCTTCTTGTCCTGTCACCCCTCCCTGACGGCCGAGTCCCGCGCCGCTCTGACGCTGCGCCTGGTCGGCGGGCTCACCACCGCCGAGATCGCCCGCGGGTTCATGGCCACCGAATCCGCTGTGGGCCAGCGCATCTCCCGCGCCAAGAAGACACTGGCCGCAGCTCACGCCGAGTTCGAGCTGCCCACGGGGCCGGATCGGACCAGGCGTCTCGACGATGTGATGGCCGTGATCTACCTGATCTTCAACGAGGGCTATACCGCCACCGAAGGCGAGGACTGGATGCGCCCGGAACTGGCGAGCGAGGCGATGAGGCTCGCGCGGATGCTGGTCGCAGTCGCTCCCGACGAGCCCGAGGCACTCGGACTCCAGGCGCTGCTTGAGATCCAGGGCTCGCGGATGGCCGCCCGGCTCGATGAGCAGGGTGAGCCGGTCCTGCTGGAGGCGCAGGACCGGACCCGCTGGGACCAGTTGCTGATCCGGCGCGGACTGGCCGCGCTGCAGCAGGCCGAGCTGCTCGCCGCGCGCGGCAAGCCGGTCGGGAAGTACTTCCTGCAGGCCTCCATCGCCGCCCAGCACGCCCGCGCAGAGCGTGCCGAGGACACGAGTTGGCGTCGGATCGCTGCTCTGTACGACGTCCTGGCCGACGCCGCGCCGGGAGCGGTCATCGAGGTGAACCGGGCGGTCGCCTACGGGCGGGCGTTCGGCCCGGTCGCGGGGCTCGCGGTGCTGGAGGAGCTAGACGCAGGTGTGCTCGGCGACTCGCCGCTCGTGCCGAGTGTGCGCGGAGACCTGCTCGAACGAGCCGGGCTGCACGC
>JAYSQK010000379.1:0-1613 GCA_043721555.1 Frankiales bacterium | reverse complement strand
GCGTCCTCGCCACGATCCCGGCCGAGGGGGAGGCGTGAGCGAGATCGCGCGCGGCGAGGTCCTGCTGCGGGCCACCGACGTCAAGAAGCACTTCCCGGTCCGCGGGGGGCTGCTCCACCGCCGCGGTGAACGCCCCGTCGTACATGCCGTGGATGGTGTCTCACTCGAGGTCCGCCGCGGCGAGACTCTCGGCGTGGTCGGCGAATCCGGCTGCGGCAAGTCAACGCTAGGGCGCTGTCTGGTTCGGCTCACCGACCTCACCTCCGGCCGGGTCGAGTTCGCCGGGCAGGACATCACGACGCTCTCGCGGCGGAGGTTGCGACCCGTCCGCCGCGACGTGCAGCTGGTCTTCCAGGACCCCTACGCCTCGCTCAACCCGCGCCGTCGGGTGGGCGACGTCGTCGCGGAGCCGCTGCAGATCCACGGCTTCGGGTCACCGGCTCAGGTGACCAAGCGGGTGGCCGAGCTCTTCGACGTCGTCGGGCTGTCGCCCTCGCACGTCGACCGATTCCCACACGAGTTCTCGGGCGGTCAGCGCCAGCGGGTCGGCATCGCCCGCGCGCTCGCGATGAACCCGAGGCTGATCGTGGCGGACGAGCCGGTGTCAGCGCTCGACGTCTCGATCCAGGCGCAGGTGCTCAACCTGTTTGCCGACCTGCAAGACGATCTCGGCCTGACGTATGTGTTCATCGCACACGACCTCGGCGTCGTCCGCCATGTCTCGGACCGCATCGCGGTGATGTACCTCGGCGAGGTCGTCGAGGTCGCCGACGCCGATCCGCTGTACGACGCACCCGCGCACCCCTACACCGAGGCGTTGCTGTCTGCGGCGCCGGAGATCGACGACGGCACGCAAGAGCTGCCGCGCGAGCGGATCGTGCTCACCGGCGACGTGCCAAACCCCGTCGACAAGCCCACCGGCTGCCCCTTCCACCCCCGCTGCCCGTACGCCGTACAGCGGTGCCGTGAGGAGCGACCACCCCTGACGGAGGTTGCACCAGGCCGGTTTGCCGCGTGCCACTTCCCGTTGGTCACCGTGACCGGTGAACCCGCGGCCCACGCGGTCGCCGGCCGGTGACGCGTACGGACCAGGCCGGTGACGCACGGACCAGCGGGTGCTGAGTTCGAACTCCGGCCCGGTCTTAAGGATCCGCAAGCAGTCGGCTGAGCGCCTGCGCCCCGGCGTACGTGTCCCGCTTCTGCTGAATCAGGCCGCAGACACGCGGCGCGTCTGCGGCCCGATCCAGCACGAGCTACCGGAAATGCACCTGGACCTACCCCCTGCTGGGATGGGAGCAGGCGACACTGATCCGGGGAGGGACGAACCGTTGAGCCCCCGCGTGCGTCAGAGTAGGTATGACCCGCTCTCGAATCACGGCCTTGACCGGTCTCGCGCTGCTGCTCACGGCTTGCGGCCAGAGCGCGCCCAGGCAAGCTGCCGCGCCGAGCGGGCAGGTCGTCACCCTGCTCAGCGGTACTGCCCGCCAGGCGACCCTTGGGTCCTTGTCCGCGCAGGGTCTGGCCGACGCGCAGCGGTCCTTCGGAGCTGATTTGCTCAAGGCGGTCTGCAGCATGGAGAAAACTGGCAACGTGACGGTGTCGCCGGCCAGCGC
>JAYSQK010000378.1:0-2054 GCA_043721555.1 Frankiales bacterium | reverse complement strand
AGCGCCGCCTGGAACAGCCCGTCGGCAAACTGACCGGACAGCCGCAGCCCGAGCAGTCGGCGGAAGTCGGGCTCGGCCAGCAGCTCGCGGACCGCGTGTCTGCCCTTCACCGCCCGCCCGCGCCCATGGCCTGAGCGTATCCGGCACGCACGACGGCCCGGCGTCCCCCGAGGGGCAGCACCGGGCCGTCGTACGTCCTCGAGGAGCTAGTCGGTCGCGACCTCGGCCTCGTGCGCAGCGTGCTCGCCGACACCCTCGCCGTTGATCCACGCTTCGAGCGCCGGGCCGGCGATGTCGTCCCGGACCTGCTTGGGCGGGGACTTCATGAAGTAGGTGCTGGCCGCGTGCACCGGTCCACCCTCACCGCGGTCCATGGCGATCTTGGCGCAGCGGACCGCGTCGATGATGACGCCGGCGCTGTTGGGGGAGTCCCAGACCTCGAGCTTGTACTCGAGGTTCAGCGGGACGTCACCGAACGCGCGGCCCTCGAGGCGGACATAGGCCCACTTGCGGTCATCGAGCCACGGGACGTAGTCCGACGGGCCGATGTGCACGTTGCGCTTGCCCAGATCGTGCTCGAGGTTGCTGGTGACGGCCTGGGTCTTGGAGATCTTCTTGGACTCCAGGCGGTCGCGCTCCAGCATGTTCTTGAAGTCCATGTTGCCGCCGACGTTGAGCTGGTAGGTGCGGTCCAGGATGACGCCGCGGTCCTCGAACAGCTTGGCCATGACGCGGTGCGTGATCGTCGCGCCGACCTGGCTCTTGATGTCGTCACCGACGATCGGGACCCCGGCCGCGCGGAACTTCTCGGCCCACTCGGGGGTGCCGGCGATGAAGACCGGGAGGGCGTTGACGAAGGCGACCTTGGCGTCGATGGCGCACTGGGCGTAGAACTTGGCCGCCTGGTCCGAACCGACCGGCAGGTAGCAGACGAGCACGTCGACCTTGGCATCGCGCAGCGCCTGGGTGACGTCGACCGGCGTCTCGTCGCTCTCCTCGATGGTCTCGCGGTAGTACTTGCCGAGCCCGTCCAAGGTGGTGCCGCGCTGCACGACGACATCCATCGGCGGCACGTCGGCGATCTTGATGGTGTTGTTCTCGCTGGCGAAGATCGCCTCGGAGAGGTCGCGGCCGACCTTTTTGGCATCGACGTCGAACGCGGCGACGAACTCGACGTCGCGGACGTGGTAGCCGCCGAGCTCGACGTGCATGAGCCCGGGGACGCGGACCGCGGGGTCGGCGTCGCGGTAGTACTCGACGCCTTGGACCAGCGACGCCGAGCAGTTGCCGACGCCGACGATGGCCACGCGGATGGGCTTGCGGACGGAACCCATTCGGGCGCTCCTTCTGTCAGGGGTGGGGGACATCATGTGCCGTTCTGGTGGTGCTGGGCGGGCTTTTCGTGCTGCCGACGCTCGGTCTCGATCAGCTCGGTGAGCCAACGGACCTCGCGGTCGACCGACTCCAGCCCGTGTTCTTGCAGCTGGCGGGTATAGGTGTCGAGCCGCCCGCGGGTCCGGGCGAGCCCGGAGCGGACGCCTTCGCGGCGCTCCTCGAGCCGTGAGCGCCGACCTTCCAGGATGCGCACGCGCACAGCTGGGTCGGTCTGGGAGAAGAAGGCGAAGTGGACGCCGAACGTCTCGTCCTCCCACGCTGACGGACCGGCTTCGGCCAGCAACTCGGTGAAGCGCTCCTTGCCGTCGGCGGTGAGCTTGTAGACGACCTTGCCGCGTCGACCGGTCAGGGGCGGCGCGCCGGCCACCACCTCGGCGTCACCCTCGTCCTCGGCGATCCACCCGGCGTCCTTCATCCGGCGCAAGGTTGGGTAGAGCGAGCCGTAGGAGAAGGCGCGGAACGTGCCGAGCGTGGCCTTGAGTCGCTGGCGCAGCTCATAACCGTGCAGTGGCGCCTCGTGCAGCAGACCCAGGACGGCGAGCTCGAGCACCTGACGTCCCTTCACTGCGGTCGGATCGGTGACGGGGCGATGTATCGGGGCGATACATCGGGCTGGCAGCGATGACAGTACGTCGGGGCAGCGGGCGATGCAACACGGG
>JAYSQK010000377.1:0-4170 GCA_043721555.1 Frankiales bacterium | reverse complement strand
GACGCCGTGAAAAGCCAGCAGCGCCTCGATCCCGGCCGGGGTGCATGGCACCGGCCCGGGCATGCCGAGCGCGAGCCGTCCCATGTTGACCGGGTGCAGACCGTCGACGTCCTTGTCCGGGTCCATCTCGAGCAACGCCGCCTCGTAGTCGAGCCCCGCCGGCACCGGATGCTGCACGAGCATCGCGTCGACCGACGGGTCGTCGTTCAGCTCCCGGATCGCGCCAACCAGTTGGGCTTGCGTCGCGTCGGCCGGCAGGTGCCGGTGCGGCGAGGTCAGGCCGAGGGAGCCGGCCTTCTCCTGCTTCATCCGGATGTAGCCGGAGCTCGCCGAATCGTCGCCGACCAGGACCGTGCCGAGCCCCGGCCGATGCCCCGCCTCGACGAGGGCGGCGATCCGGGGGACGAGGTCGGCCAGGACGGCATCGGCCACCGGCGCGCCGGGCAGCAGTCGGGCGGTCATGCCGCTGAGTCTGCCAGGACGGGCCGGCCGACCTACCCTGGCAGCGTGAGCGCCGCAGCCCGGGACATGTTCCCCGACGGGTTTTTTGATCGGGCCGATCCGTCGCCGGACACCGAATTCTACGACCAGCCACGTCTGGTCACCCACATCGACGACCGGGCCATCGCCGCCGTCGCAGCGCTGTACGACGAGCTGAGCCTCACCGGCGACGTACTCGACCTGATGTCGTCGTGGGTCAGCCACTTTGCGAGCAGGCCGGCGTCTTTGACGGTGCTGGGGCTCAATGCCGTCGAGCTCGATGCCAACCCGATGGCCGACCGGCGGGTCGTGCTCGACCTCAATGCCGAGCCGGTCCTGCCGTTCCCGGACCACTCGTTCGACGCCGTTGTCAACTGCGTGAGCATCGACTACCTGGTGCATCCGGTCGAGGTGCTGGCCGAGGTCGCCCGCGTCCTGCGGCCCGGCGGGCTCAGCGTCTGCACCTTCTCCAACCGGTTGTTCCCGACCAAAGCCGTCCGCGGCTGGTTGGCGGTCGACGAAGACGTCCGGCCGCAGGTCGTCGCGACCTACCACCGGCTGACCGGGGCGTACGACGAACCGGTCGTGCAGCAACGACTGACGGCCACCTGGCGGCACGACCCGCTCTGGGCCGTCTGGGCCCGGCGCCTGCCCTGACAGGGCTGGTCAGTGGGCGAAGTGCCGGGTGCCGGTGAAGTAGAGCGTGGCGCCGACCGCGGCGGCGGCCGCGATGACCTCCTCGTCGCGGACCGAGCCACCCGGCTCGACGATCGCTCGCACGCCTGCGTCGAGCAGCACCTGCAGGCCGTCGGCGAACGGGAAGAACGCGTCGGAGGCCGCGGCTGCCCCACCGGCCCGGTCGCCGGCGCGGGCCACCGCGAGCCGCGCGGCGTCGACCCGGTTCACCTGGCCCATGCCGACGCCGACGGTCGCCCCGTCGCGGGCGAGCAGGATCGCGTTGCTCTTCGCGGCGCGGATGGCCCGCCAGGCGAACTCGAGATCGGCCAGCACCTCGGCGGACGCCGCCGGGCCGGTCTGCAAGGTCCACGCCGCCGGGTCGTCGCCCGGAGCGGTGATCCAGTCGGTCTCCTGCAAGAGGATCCCCCCGCAGATCTGGCGCAGGTCCAGCCCGCCGGGGCGCCCGGTCGTCTGCAGCACCCGGATCGAGGGCTTGCGGGACAGGACCTCGAGCACTCCCTCGTCGTACGCCGGGGCGACGATGACCTCGGTGAACACCTTCGCGACCTGCTCGGCCATCGCCAGCGACACCGGGGCGTTGGTGGCGATGACACCGCCGAAGGCCGACACCGGGTCGCAGGCGTGCGCTTTGCGGTGCGCCTCGGCCACATCGGCCCCGGTTGCGATGCCGCACGGGTTCGCGTGCTTGATGATCGCGACCGTCGTCGCCATGAAGTCGTTCGCGGCTCGGAGCGCCGCATCGGTGTCGACGTAGTTGTTGTAGCTCATCGCTTTGCCGTGCAGCTGGGTGGCGGTGGCGAGGCTGTCGCCGGCCTCCGGGCTGACGTAGAGCGCCGCGCGCTGGTGCGGATTCTCGCCGTAGCGCAGCACCGTGGACCGCGAGAAAGTCGCGCCCACGAAGGCCGGAAAGCCGTCGACGGCGTCGCTCGCGTCATAGGTGGAGGCGAACCACGAGGCGACCGCCACGTCGTACGCCGCGGTGTGCTGGAAGGCCAGTGAGGCGAGCGCGCGGCGCTGCTCGAAGCTGAAACCGCCGGCATCGACGGCCTCGAGCACGGCCGGGTAGGACGCCGGGTCGACGACGACCGCGACCGATGGGTGGTTCTTCGCAGCGGCCCGGACCATGGTGGGGCCGCCGATGTCGATCTGCTCGACGCACTCGTCGGCCTGCGCGCCCGAGGCGACGGTGTCGGTGAACGGGTAAAGGTTGACGACCACCAAGTCGAACGGCTCGATGCCGAGCTCGGCTAGCTGCCGGACATGCTCGGGCAGTCGCCGGTCAGCCAGGATGCCGGCATGCACCTTCGGGTGCAGCGTCTTGACCCGGCCGTCGAGGCATTCGGGAAAACCGGTCAGGGCGTCGACGGCGGTGACCTCGACACCGGCCTCGCGCAGCCGAGCCGCGGTCGAGCCGGTCGACACCACCTCGACCCCTGCTTTCGCCAGGCCCCGCCCGAGCTCCTCGAGGCCGGTCTTGTCGTAGACGCTGACAAGGGCGCGCCGGACGGGGGTCTGGGTCATGACGACCTCTCCAGGGAGCGGGCGAGCTGCCCGATGGTCTGGACGTAGAGCCGGTGCTCGACGTCCTTGATGCGTGCGTGCAGGGAGTCCTCGGTGTCATCGGGCAGGACCACGACGGCCTCCTGCGCGAGGACCGGACCGGTGTCGACGCCCTCGTCGACGAGGTGGACGGTCGTGCCGGTGACCTTGACGCCGTAGGCCAGGGCGTCGCGTACAGCGTGCGCGCCGGGGAAGCTCGGCAGCAGGGCCGGGTGGGTGTTGACGATCCGGCCGCCGAACCGCTCCAGCACCGGGGCGCCGAGGATCCGCATGAAGCCGGCGCAGACGATCAGATCGGGCGCGTACGACGACAGCCGGTCGGCCAGCTCGGCGTCCCAGGCGGCGCGGTCCGGGTGGTCGACGAGCGCGACCACGAACGTCGGGGTCGCCCCGGCCCGCTGCAGCGCGCGGGTGCCTGGCCGGTCGCTGCCGACGGCCACCACGTGGGCGCCGTACGCCCGCTCGTTGCAGGCATCGAGCACCGCCTGCAGCACGGTGCCCTCACCGGAGGCGAGCACGACCAGACGGGCGGACAGCGGGGCCTCCGGGATGCGGCAGCGGGAGGGCGCGAGCCTAGCGGCCGGCGCGGTGTCGGACGACGGCCGCGGCGGCCGCTGCGGCGACACCGACCTCGACCGCGACCGCGAGCCCGACCTGCCAGGGTGACGGCCCGATCGCCGTCAGCCGCGACCCGCCGGCCGGACCGCCGGACAGCCAGGCCAGAACCAGCACGGCCAGCCCGGCCGCCGGGCCGACGAGCGCCGCATCGAGGATCCCGGCCCGGCGGGCGACCAGCAGCCCGGCGACGGCGCCGGCGGCCACCGGCACAGCCAGCGCCAGCACCGCCAGCCAGGTGGGTGGGGCGCCGGACGGCAGGGCCGCCAGCACCGGGAGCGCTGGCACCGCGCCGAGGGTCGTGCCGAACGGCCCGACCGCGGTGCCGGCGCCGACCGCGAAGCCGGGTCCGGCCCACCACGACGCCCCCCAGACGGCGAGGTTGGGCACGAGCACCAATCCGAGGGCGAGCAGCGCGACCCCCCCGATCAGCCCGGGGTCGCTGGCCCGGGCCAGTTGCCCGGCCCGGCCGAGGTGAGCGGCAAGCGCAACTCCGGCGAGCAACGCCCCGGCGCCGAGCAGCAGGGCGAGCGCCGCCGACGTGGCCCCCGCAACCGTGCGGACCCGCACCGGGACGGCCGCGAGCAGCTCCCGCCACCGGCCGCCGCCGCGGGCGACGCCGACCCCGGCGCCGAGCAGGCCGACCGCCAGTCCGGCGAGCAAGGCCTGGACCGGCGCGGGCCGCACGTCGCTGCTGGTGGCGGCAGCGGCCACGACGGCCACGAGGACGGCGTACGGCGTGCCGATGGCGGCGGTCAGGACCAGGTCCGCCCGCAGGTCGCCGGGCGTCGTACTCCGTGCGGCATGCGCGCCTGC
>JAYSQK010000376.1:0-3841 GCA_043721555.1 Frankiales bacterium | reverse complement strand
CTGGTCGAGTCGCTGTGCACGCGCGGCATCGTCATCGATCACGGCCGCGTGCAGTACGACGGGGACCCGGCCTTCGCGGTCGGCACCCTGCGCCGGATCCTCGGCACCGACCGACCGGTGGGTGAGCCGGACGAGCCCCCGGAGATGGGCGGCATCGTCGTACGCAGCGCGACCGTGAGCGATTCGCCGGGCGGGCCACGGGCCACTGCGCTCACGGCCGGGCAGCCGTGCCATCTGCGGATCGAGGTCGAGGTCGAACCGCGCAGCGACGGCGCGTACGCCGGGATCGTGCACGCTGTCGTGATGGGCGCCGGCGACATCCCCGTCTGGTCGATGCGGATGCCGGCCGGCCAGGTCGTGCCAGCCGTGCCCGGCAGGTGGTTCGTCGACTTCGCCGTGCCGGCCACGCCGGCCCTCAACGGCGCCTTCCGCATCGCGGTCCAGGTCGAGGAGCCGACCAGCGGCAATCCGGTCACCGCCCGGGCCTTCGACGACGTGTTCTGGATGACCAGCGGCGAGCTCCCGGGCATCCTGACCGTCCCGGCGAGCAGCGAGGTGACGCCCGCATGAGCAGGGTGGAGAGCGCCTACTACGACTACATGGGCTACGAACGCGAACATGTCCTTGGCGGGTTGCAGCACTACCTGCCCTGGTTCGCCGCCGGACCGGTGCTCGAGTTGGCGCCCGGTCGTGGCGAGTTCCTGTCCCTGCTCGCCGCGGCCGGTGTCGAGGCCTACGGGGTCGACAACGACGAGGGGATGGTCGAGGCGGCGGTGGCCGGCGGGCTCGACGTACGGCTGATGGATGCCCTCGAGCACCTGCGGGCGACACCGGACGGCAGTCTCGGCGGGGTGTTCAGCGCGCACTTCGTCGAGCACCTGCCGGCCGAGGCCGTGCAGGAGGTCGTCCGGGAGTCGGCCCGGGCGCTGCGGCCCGGTGGGCACTTCGTCGCGGCGACGCCAAACGCCGCCTGTCAATCGGTGCTGGCCAACGACTTCTGGCGCGACCCGACGCACATCCGCTTCTACGAGGAGCGGTTGCTCGCCTTCTTCTGCGCCAGCGCGGGGCTCGACGTCGTCGAGTACGGCGGCAATCCCCGCAACCACGCCGGGCCGCCGCCGGAGGCGTTGCCCCCGCCGGTGCACGTGCAGCCGCCGATGCTCGACGAGCTCGCCACCGCCATCCAGCGCTTCACCGACCCGAAGTCCAAGGGCAAGGCCGATCCCGACTCGCCCTGGTTCGGGCTGGGTCACGCGGTCGGCACGCTGATGGAGCGCCTGCAGGCCACCCAGGAGGAGCTCGCCGAGGTGCGCCGCTCCTACGACCATCTGCTGGCGCGGCTCTACCCGAGCAACGAGATCTACGTCGTGGCGCGCGCGTGAGGGCGACCGTCGTCGTCGTCAACTGGAACGGCGCGCACCTGCTCCCCGCGTGCCTGGAGGCGCTGCGCAGGCAGACCGCCATGGACGCCCACGTCTGGGTCGTCGACAACGCGAGCTCGGACGGTTCGCGTGAACTGCTGGCCCGCGACTTCCCCGAGGTGCGGGTGCTCGCCAACCCCGACAACCGGGGGTTCGCGGGTGGCAACAACACCGCGCTCGTGGAGGTCACGACGCCCTACGCGGTGCTGCTCAACAACGACGCCCGGCCCGAGCCAACCTGGCTGGAGCACCTGCTGGCGGCCCTCGAGGCCGATGATGGGCTTGCGGCGGTCACCAGCAAAGTCGTCTTCGCGCCACGCTTCCTGCCGCTGCAGCTGGCCACCACCGGCTTCTCCCCCGGCGTCCACGACCCACGTGAGCTCGGCCTGCGGATCGCGTCGATGTCCGTCGACGGCGACGATGTGACGGAGCGGGTGCTGTGGGAGCGCCTGACCTACGGCCCAGAGGGCGAGGGCGCTGCCCGGTTCCGCTGGACCCGCCCGGCCGGCGAGCTGCTCGTGCCGGTCGAAGGCGACCGCGACCACGAGGTCGTCGTCCGCTGGGCCGCCGAGACGACCAAAGAGGCCGAGCTGGCAGGCATGATGCTGCCGGTCACGCCCGAGCTCACCGACGTCACGGTGACGGTTCCGGCCGCTACACCGACGGTCGACGTCGTCAACAACGCCGGCTCGATCGTGTTCACCGCCGGCTACGGCGCCGATCGAGGCTTTCAGGACATCGACGCCGGGCAGTACGACGAACCGGTCGACGTCTTCGCGCTGTGCGGCTGCGCGGTCGCGTTCCGCACCTCGGCCGGGGCCGAGGTCGGCTGGTTCGATGAGGACTTCTTCCTTTACTACGAGGACACCGACCTGTCATGGCGGCTGCGCGCCGCGGGTTGGGGCATCCGCTATGAGCCGACCGCGGTGGTCCGCCACATCCACGCCGCCAGCAGCGTCGAGTGGTCGCCGCGGTTCGTCTTCCACACCGACCGCAACCGGCTGCTGATGCTGGTCAAGAACGCCTCGGCCGCGAGGGCCCTGCGCGAGGTCGGCCGCTATCCGCTGACCACCGCGTCGGTCGGCGTGCGGGCGCTGCGCGAGGCCCGGCTGAGCCGCCGCCGGCCCGCCGTACGCCCGACGCTGATGCGGCTGAAGGTGCTGCTCAGTTTCCTTCGGCTGCTCCCGGCGATGCTCGCCAAGCGGCGCCGCGCGCCAAAGGTCGTGAGCCGCGCGGAGCTCGAGAAATGGCTGGTGACCTCGCGATGAGAGCGGCTGTCTACAACCGGTTCTGGCACAGCCAGGGCGGCGGCGAGCGGCACAGCGGGATGATTGCTTCGGTGCTGTCGCAGGACGGCGTCGAGGTCGACCTGCTCGGCCACACCGAGGTCGACAAAGACCAACTGGCCGACCATCTCGGGCTTGACCTCTCGCGCTGCACGCTGCGGACCGTCCCCGACCGCGGCGACCTGTTCACCGCCGGCATCTCCGCCGAGTACGACCTGTTCGTCAACGGCTCCTACATGAGCCGGCTGGCGCCGCGGGCCACCAAGAACGCCTACCTCTGCTACTTCCCGACGCCGTTCGACGCCGACCTGAGCCCCTGGCGGCGGGTCGCTGCCAGACGGCTCGGCAAGCTGGTGCGGGCGCACACCGGCGGGGTCGACGTCGGCATCGGCTGGTTCCCGCCGGAGGGCGGCCGGCGCCGGCAGTGGACCTGGACCAGCGGCGCCGGCGTACTGACCGTGCCACCGGGCGAGGCCCGCACCCTGCGCTTCGAGGTCGGCGGGCCCGGGCTGCGCGCGCCGGTTCCGCTGCGGGTCGAGGACACCGAGGGCCGGGTCCTGCTCGAGACCAACGCGACGCTCGCGTTCACCGAACACCGGATCGCCTTCCCCGAATTGCAGGTCGGCGCCGAGCTGCACTTCCGGTCGCCCACCTTCACCCCCGGTGGCGGCGACGATCGCACCCTCGGTGTCGCGGTGTCCAAGATGCGCTTCGAGGGCGGGTCGTACGGCCCGCGGCAGGTCCTCGCCTACCGCTTTCCCTGGCTGCTGCGCGACCCGACCGACCTGTCGTTCCTGCGCAGCTACGACGCCGTCATGGCCAACAGCGACTTCACCAGGGGCTGGATCAGTGAGCTCTGGCAGACCGACGCCGACGTGCTGTTCCCGCCGATCCAGGTGCAGCGCCTCACCCCTTCGCCATTGCGCGAAAAGGCCGTCATCACCGTCGGCCGCTTCTTCTCCCCCGGCCTCGGCCACGCCAAGCGGCAGAAGGAGATGGTGGACTTCTTCGGCCGCGCCGCAGGCCGTCTCGACGGCTGGAAGATGTACGTCGTCGGCGGCATGGAGGAGAGCCAGCGCCCGTACGTCGACGAGGTCCGGGCCGCCGCCGCCGGCTTGCCGGTCGAGGTGATCG
>JAYSQK010000375.1:0-7163 GCA_043721555.1 Frankiales bacterium | reverse complement strand
GCCAGGTCCGGCGGGCCGGGACGGAGTACGCGAGGGTGCCGACCAGCGACCAGCCGGCCATCGCGACCAGGACCGCGACGCCGGCCGCGGGGTGCGCCCAGCCGCCTGCGTGCGCGAGCCCCGAGGCGACTGCGTACAGCAGCGCGGCGAGGCGGAATGCGCCGACCGCCCGCCAGAGTGCAGTGTCGACCCGCAGGGCAGCGGGCGGGTCGGCGCTCCGGGTCAGCTGGCCCGGCGCTCGTCGTGCGGGGCCGCCGCGACGAGGGTCGCGTTGGGCGCTCCGGTGGCGGTGAGGCGCGCGGTCGCCAGGTCGGCCTTGGCCTTGGCCGCGTAGGTGTCGACGTACTCCTGGCCGGACAGCAGCATCAGCTCGTACATGATCTCGTCGGTGATCGAGCGCAGGACGAAGCGGTCGTCCTCCATCCCGGCGTAGCGGCTGAAGTCCAGCGGCTTGCCGATCCGGACGCCGACCCGGCCGATGTGCGGGATCTTCTTGCCGGTGGGCTGGACCACATCGGTGTTGATCATTGCGACCGGGATGACGGGCACGCCGGCCTCGAGCGCCATCCGGGCGACCCCGGTCTTGCCGCGGTAGAGCCGGCCGTCCGGCGAGCGGGTGCCCTCGGGATAGAGCCCGAGCACCTTGCCGGCCCGCAGGATCCGGACGCCGGTGCCGAGCGCCGCGTCGGAGGCCGCGCCGCCGCTGCGGTCCACCGGGACCTGACCGACGCCGTGGAAGAACCCCTTGGTGATCTTGCCCTTCACGCCCTTGCCGGTGAAATAGTCGGCCTTGGCCAGGAAGGTGACCCGACGGGTCACGACGAGCGGCAGGAAGATCGAGTCGCTGAACGACAGATGGTTGCTCGCCAGGATGACGGCACCCTCGGCGGGCAGGTGCTCGGCTCCCTCGACCCAGGGGCGGAAGAACAGCCGCAGCACGGGCGTCAGGATCATCTTGAGGATCCAGTAGCCCACTGCCGGTGCCTTCCCGTCGCCGTTCCCGTCGGCTGAGCCTATGTCCGCGGGGATGACGGGGCAACGATCCCTGCCGGTGCGGACGGGGGCGTGCCACCATGGTGGAACCGCCGCGCAACGAGAGGAACCACCGTGCCGGAGTTGCTCCCCGGGGCCGAGCCGATCGACCTGCCCGGGGGTCCGGTGGGGGTCGTGCTCTGCCACGGCTTCACCGGCACCACCCAGTCCATTCGCCCCTGGGCTGAGCATCTCGGCGCGGCCGGGCTGACCGTCGTGGCGCCGCGGCTGCCCGGCCACGGCACCACCTGGCAGGAAATGAACACCACCGGCTTCGCCGATTGGTACGCCGAGCTGGAGCGTGCCTTCGACGACGTTCGCTCCCGCTGCACGACGGTGTTCGCGATGGGGCTGTCGATGGGCGGCACCCTGGTGCTCCGGCTGGCCGAGCTGCGAGCCGGTCAGGTCGCCGGCCTCGTCGTCGTCAACACCTCGCTGGCCACCGAGCGCAAGGACGCCAAGCTGCTGCCCTTGCTGGCCAAGGTGCTGGCTTCCCGCCCGGGCATCGCCAGCGACATCAAGCAACCCGGTCAGGTCGAGCTCGCCTACGACCGGCTCCCGCTGAAGGCCGCGCTGTCGCTGCAGCAGGCCTGGCCGGTCGTGCGCGGGGACCTGGCCCGGATCAGCTGCCCGGTGCTCGCGTTCCGCAGCGCGGTCGACCACGTCGTCGAGCCGGTCAGTGGCCAGGCGCTGCTGGCGGGCTGTGCCGACGGCATCGTCACCGAGCAGGTGCTGCCCGACAGCTACCACGTCGCGACCCTCGACAACGACGCGCCGACGATCTTTGCGGGCAGCCTGGACTTCGTGCGGGCACATGCCCCCGCGGCCGCCGGCTAGCCGATGACCGAGATCTCGCCCACCCCGGGCCGGCGCGGCAACGGCCTGGTCTCGGCCGAATGGGGCGCCCTAGTCGACCTCGACCCGCGACTGTCCGAGGCGCTGCTCGACTCACTCGCCGCCGAGGGCGTCGCGGCCTTCGTCGAGCCGGCCGCCGGCGTCGACACCGTCTCGCGGGCCGCGACGCTGCCCAAGCGCCCGCTCGACCGGCTGTGGGTCGACCCGGCCCGGGCCGACCAGGCCCGGGTCGTCGTCGCCGCCGAGGTCGCCGACCTGTCCGCGCTGCTCGCCGAGGACGAGCCGGGCGCCACCGCCCACGGCCTGGTCCGTCCGGTGCCCCGCACCGCCGCCACCAGGGTGCTGTCGCCGCCGGACCTGCCCGACCCGCCGCGCCGCGCCGCCACCGCGCCGCCGCCCGCCCCGGCTCCGGCTCCGGTCCCCCTTGACGACGATGAGATCTTCCGCCAGATCGTCGCCGGCTTCTCCGACGAGATCGCCCACGAGGTCCCGCCCTGGCCGGTCACCGAGGACCTCGACGGCCGACCGACAGCACGCCCGCCCCGGCGTACGCCGGATCCGGTCGACCCACCGGCGCCGAGATTCCGCCGCCGCAACGATCCCAGGCCCGACGAGGCGCTGCCCGGCTGGCTCGAACCCGCGGCGTTGCCCGACGACGGCCACTTCGTGCCACCGCCACCCCCGCCGGTCCCCCGCATCCGGTTGCGCACCGTCGGCGCCTCGCTGCTGCTCGCGCTCGGCCTAGTGCTGCTGTTCGTGCCCGAACTCGTACGGCAGCAGGCGACTGCGGGGGTGCTGCTGCTCGGTCTGGTGATGACTGCCGGGGGCGCCGGGCTGCTGGTGTGGTGGATGCGCGATGCTCCCCCGGACGACAGCGGCCCCGACCACGGTGCGGTGGTCTAGCGACAGGAGCGACGTGGCGGTCAGCGAGAGCCTCGAAACCAGGGGGCATCTGATGGACACCGGCGTCCTCGCCCGGGTGCTGGACGATGTGCTGTCCTACGGCGGGGACTACCGGATCGACCGGCTCGACGTCGGGCGCCGGCACGAAGACGAGTCCTACGCCCGGATCGTCGTCTCGGCCGAGGACGACGAGGGCCTGCAGCGGCTGCTCATGCGCCTGCAGACCCACGGCGTCAACCAGGTCGACCCGGGCGAGGCGCTGCTGCGGCCGGTGGAGACCGACGGCGTCTTCCCGGACGACTTCTACTCCACCACCAACCTCGAGACGGTCGTGCGCATCGGGCCGGCCTGGGTGCCGGTCGAGCAGCCCGAGATGGACTGCGGCCTCGTCGTCGAGGACGGCCGGGTCCGGACCGTGCCGGTGTCGGACGTCAAGGCCGGCCAGCAGCTCGTCTGCGGCGCCGGCGGGGTCCGGGTGGTGCTGCCGCAGCGCGAGCACAGCACCTCACCCGATGCCTTCGAGTTCATGTCGTCGTCGGTGTCCAGCGAGAAACCGCAGGGGCTGCTGGTCCGCCAGATCGCCCAGCGGATGCGCGAGGTCAAGCAGGACGGTGGCCGCATCCTGTGGGTCGGTGGCCCCGGCGTCGTGCACACCGGCGCGGCGCCGGCCCTGGTCGCGCTCATCCACGCCGGGTTCGTCGACGTGCTGTTCGCCGGCAACGCGCTCGCCACGCACGACATCGAGGCCTCGCTCTACGGCACCTCGCTCGGCGTCGACCTCGCCCAGGGCAAGGGCGTCGAGCACGGCCACGAACACCACATCCGGGCGATCAACACCATCCGCCGGGCCGGCTCGATTGCCGAGGCCGTCGCCCAGGGTGTGCTGACCGGCGGGATCATGCACGCGCTCGTCACGCACGGCAAGGAGTTCGTGCTGGTCGGCTCGGTTCGCGACGACGGGCCGCTGCCGGACGTCCACACCGACGTCATCGACGGTCAGCGGGCGATGCGCGCGCAGCTGCCCGGTGTCGGCTTCGCGATCATGGTGGCGACGATGCTGCACTCGATCGCCACCGGCAACCTGCTACCGGCCTCGGTCCCGCTGGTCTGCGTCGACATCAACCCCGCCACCGTCACCAAGCTCGCCGACCGCGGCTCCTCGCAGGCGGTCGGCATCGTCACCGACATCGGCCTGTTCCTCGAGCAGCTCGCCCGCGAGCTGGTGCCCGGCTTCACCAGCGGCTGAGCTCAGCCCCTCCCTCCCTCCCATGATCCACGGAAGCTCGGGCACCGCTGTGGAGATCATTTGCGTCCCCAACCTTCCGTGGATCATGGACGGCGGGGGTGCGCGGGGCGGCGCGGGCTCAGCGGCACCAGCGGGTGTCGACCTGGTAGGCCCGCACGCAGCCGGTGCAGCGGACCGCCGCCGGGGCGCTGTCGAGCCGGTCGAAGACCAGCACCTGCTCGCAGACCTCGCACCGCGGTCCTAGCCCGGCCTCGAGCCGGGCGAGGGCATGCGCGGCGTCGTCGGCCAACCCGCGGGAGTGGTTGCGGGCGCCGGTCGCCGCGCAACCGCTGCTGACGGCCAGCCCCACGACGGCGAGGCCCAGCTGGGTGGTCCCGGCCAGCCGGTCGGTGAGCAACTGCCGGCGGGCCAGCACCCAGGCCTGCGCCGCGGCCGGTGCGAAGCGCCCCGGATAGGCGCATAGCAGGGCGTCGGCGGCGGCGTCCATGCCAGCAGGTTAGCCAGGAAGGACCGGCCCCCAGGCGACGTCGACCACGACCGGCAGGTGGTCGCTGGCCGAGGTCGGCTCCGCCCGGTGCGACACCACCGTCAGCGCCGGGTCGACCAGGAGCGCATCGAGCCGGCGGGTCGGGCGTCCCGCCGGAAAGGTCGGCTGCCCACCGGCGTCGACCAGCCCGGCCGCCAGCAGCGTCCAGGCGTCGCCGCCGGGCTGCTCGTTGACGTCGACGCCGAGCACCAGCGGCATGGCGGGCGGGGCGGCCGCCCGCACCCGCCGGGCGGTGTCGCGGCGGGCGTCTGCGTCGAGGTCGAGGTGGCTGCCGGCGACGGCCAGCTCGCGCCCGTCGTAGGCGAGCACGACGCCGACCGTCGACCGGCGGTGCAGGTGCGGCCGCTTGGGAAAGTCCTCGGACCAGGTGCTGAGCACCTCGACGGCTGGCGCGACCAGCAGCGCGTTGCCGCCGGCGCGGCCGTGGGTGACGAGCCGCAGACCGGCGGCTCGAGCCAGGCGCCGGCGCGAGGTGCGCCAGAGCAGCAGCCGCGGGGCTTCCTGCAGGACGGCGATGTCCGGGCGCAACGCGCCGAGCTCCCGGGCGACGGCCTCACCGCCGTCACGCAGCGAGCGGATGTTCCAGGAGACGATCCTCAGCTGTCGTACACCATCAGCCGTCGACCAGGGTGCGCACCCGGACCATCGTGCCGGTCTGGATGCCGTGGCGAACCGCTGCGAGCAGTGCGGCCCGGTCCAGGGGTTGGCCCTCCCGGTGCCAGACGTGCTGGCCGCAGGCCGCGCAGGTGTGCAGCGACAGCAGGCTGACCTCGATGCCGGTCATCGCCCGACCGCAGCAGGTGGGATGGCTCATGAACGACAGCCTGCCGCGGCCGGCTCGGCGAGACCATGGCCCCTTGTGCCCATGTGTGCACGGGGCCGGACGATCCGGGCGTGCCGCCAGACGGCCCAGTCAGCGGTGCCGGGCGAGGTCCGCCGCGCCGACCAGCCCGGCCTCGTTGCCCAGCTGGGCCAGCCTGATGTCGGCGTGCGGGCGATTGCCGCCGCCGGTCAGCGCGAACTCAAAAGCCGTGCGGGCCGGCCCCAGCAGCAACTCCCCCGCGTCGGAGACGCCCCCGCCGATCACGAAGACCCCTGGGTCGAGCACCGCGGCCAGGTCGGCGAGCCCCTGCCCGAGCCAATGGCCGACCTCGTCGAAACAGGCCAGCGCGGCGGGGTCGCCCTCCCGTGCGGCGATCGTGACCTCGGGTGCCTCGATGCCCTCCGGCCGGCCGCCACCGAGCTCCAGAAGCCTTGCCCCATAGTGCTTCTGGACGTCGGCGATCTCCCGCGCCTCGTGCAGCAACGCCCGGCCGGAGCAATATTGCTCCCAGCAGCCGCGCTGCCCGCAGCCGCAGCGCCGGCCGTCGGCGACGACCTGCATGTGCCCTGGCTCGGCCCCGATCCCGAACCGCCCACGGTAGAGGTGGCCGTCGATGACGAGCCCACCGCCGATGCCGGTGCCGACGGTCACGCAGACCAGGTGCGTCTCGCCGCGGCCCGCCCCGAAGCGGTACTCCCCCCACGCCATCGCGTTGGCATCGTTCTCGACCACGACCGGGAGCCCGATCAGCTTGGACACGTCGTCGCGCAGCGGCTCGTCGCGCCAGGCCAGGTTGGGTGCGAACAGCACGACGGCCCGGTCGGCGTCGACGAAACCGGCCGCGCCGATCCCGACCGCCTCGATCTCGAACCCGACCCGCAGCTCGGCGACGACGGCGGCGATCGTCTGCTCGACATCGTCGGGTGAGGTCGAGGGAGTCGGCCGGCGGGTCCGGGCCAGGATCGTGCCGGCCTCGTCGACGACGCCCGCCGCGACCTTGGTCCCGCCGACGTCCACGCCGATCGTGAGTGTCATCAGCCCTCCCGCACGTCGATGTGCTCCACGCCCGGTGTACGACGTCCCGGCGCGTCATCCCGATCCGGGCTGAGCACGGTCCGCAGGGCGGCGACGAACGATGCGGCGCTGTCGAGCAGATGGTCGACGGTCTCGGGCTTGACCTGGCGGGCAGCTGAGATCGCCTGACACACCGGGCAAGCGAGGCACTCGGCGCCGCCGGTCGCGAGGTGCTCGCTGTCGAGCCGGCTGCGGGCCCAGCCCTCGACCGCGCTGAGCAGGCGTGCGGCCTCCTCGGCGGCCGAGCCGACGGTCTCGCTCACCGGCGTACCCACAGGTCCGGGTCGGGTGCGAAGCGCACGACGAGCCGGCCGCCCACCATCCGGGCGCCCCCGACCGTGCAGCGGCGCAGCGCACTCGGCAGCGACAGCAACCGCCGGTGGCCGCCGACGGTGACGACGAGCTCGTCGCCGCTGCGGCCCAGGTCGACATCGCCCGCGGCGGCGAGTGGCAGGGCGATCGACAGCAGGAACCCGTCGGTGTCCCGTTCGACGGTGACCAGGTCGACGGGGGGTGCGTCGGCGGCCGGGTCGGTGTCGCCGTACAGGACCTCGCCCAGGGCGGTGAGCGCGGCAAGGCCGACCGGTTCGGCCTTCTCATACGGCGACAGGAGCACCGGCAGCGGCGCGGTGTCGGCCCGGACGATGGCGAGCTGCTGCTGCTGCGCGGCCAGCCAGCCGGCC
>JAYSQK010000374.1:0-2479 GCA_043721555.1 Frankiales bacterium | reverse complement strand
TCGGAGCCGCTGCTCGGCCAGGCTCTCAACGACGTCGACCGGGATGCGCAGGGCCATCCCGCGCGAGATGCCCAGGAGGTGCTGGCCCGCAACGGCCCGGCCGGATGCGCCCCGGACCCGGTGCAGCATCAGGTCGAACGACGGCCAGCGCTCCGGCGACCCGAGCAGTTCCCAGACCTGCGCGGGTGAGGCCGAGGTGTGGACGCGGTGCACGAGCTTCATGACCGACCACCGTAGGCGCCTGCTAGGCCAGCGACCACCGGATGCGCACCGACACGCTGACCTGCGAAGTGCCCGCGTCCAACGGGACCGGGGACGCCGCCCCAGCGGTGGCGTAGGCGACCTTGTCCTGCGACCGGAAGTCCGGCTGCGCAGGCGTTGTCGTCTCGGCCAGCAGCTGCACGTCACCCAGCCGCTTGCCGGACAGCTCGGCGTACCGCTGCGCCTTGGCCTTGGCGTCGGCGTAGGCCGCGTCGCGGGCCTTGCCGAGCAGCGCTGCGTCGTCCTCGAGCGAGAAGGCGACGCCCTGCAGCGTCGCCTCGTTGCCGCCGGCCTGAATCGCGTCGGTGATTACCCGCCCGGCGGTGGCCACGTCATGCAGCTTGACGGTCACCTGCTCGTTGACGACGTAGCCGTTGCGGCGGCCCTTGTCGTCGTAGGCCTGCTGCAGATCGACCTGCGAGGTCTGGACATCCGCGTCCGCGACACGATCTTTGCGCAGGGCGGCGCGCAGGGTGCGCTGGCGGCTGTTGGCATCGCGCAGCGCCGTGCTGACGTCGCCGCGCCGGATCGATACGCCCAGGTTGACCCGCAGCACATCCGGCACACCGGTGGTCTTGCCGAGACCGTCTACGACGACGCCGATCTCGGCTGGCGTGGGCGTGGCGGCCGCGGCCACAGTCGGTCCGTGCGGTGAGCCCAGGATGTACGCCGCGACGACGGCGGCGGTGGCTGGGACGGCGAGCAGAGCGGTGCGGTTCACAGAAGCCTCCACGATGGGTGTGGAAGTTGGACGCAGCGCGAGCCCGATCGGTTGCCGAACCCGGCTAGGGACGGGCGGACAGCCCCAGCCGGGACCACACCTCGCGGGTCGCCGTCGACCGGTTGAGGGTGATGAAGTGCAGCCCGGGGGCGCCCTCGGCGAGCAGCCGGTCGGACAGCGCGGTCGCCACCTCGACGCCGATCGCCCGGACCGCCGCCGGGTCGTCCTCGACGGCGTGCAGCCGGGCAGCCAGGTCCGCCGGGAAGGCCGCCCCCGACAGCACCGCGAAGCGCTCGATCTGGGCGACATTCGTCACCGGCATGATCCCGGGCAGGATCGGCACGTCGCAGCCGGTGGCCGCGACCCGGTCGCGCAGCCGCAGATAGTCCTCGGCCCGGAAAAACATCTGAGTGATGGCGAAATCCGCTCCGGCGCGGCACTTCTGGACGAAGCGGCGCACGTCGCCGTCGTGGTCGGCCGACCGTGGGTGCTTTTCGGGAAAGGCCGCCACCCCGACGCAGAAGTCCCCGCTGGCCTTGACCAGGCGGACCAGCTCCTCGGCGTACTCAAGGCCCTCCGGGTGCCTGGTCCACTCGGCCTGCGGGTCACCAGGCGGGTCGCCGCGCAGCGCAAGGACGTTGCGCACCCCTGCCCCGGCGTACTGCCCGATGATCCGTCGGAGCTCGGCGACCGAGTGGTCGACGGCGGTGAGGTGGGCGAGCGGCAGCAGCGTCGTGTCGGTGGCGATCCGCTCGGTCATCGCGACCGTGCTGTCGCGGGTGGAGCCACCGGCGCCGTAGGTCACCGAGACGAAGGCCGGGCGCAGCGGCTCGAGCTCGCGGATTGCTTGCCAGAGCTGACGTTCGCCCTCGGGGGTCTTGGCCGGGAAGAACTCGAAGGAGAACAACCGGTCGCCGCCGGCGAGCAGGTCGGTGATCGTGCGGCTGGCCATGACCGCAAGGCTAGGGCACTAGATTACGTGGCCATGAGCCCTCTCGACCGTGGCGAGCTCCGCCGGCGGGTGCAGACGGCCCTCGACGCCTTCATGGCCGCGCGGCGACCGGGCCTTGCCGCGGTCAGCCCGGAGCTGGTGCCGCTCACCGACGCGCTCACCGAGCTGATCTCGGGTGGCAAACGGTTGCGGCCGGCGTTCTGCTTCTGGGGGCATCTGGGCGCCGGCGGCGACGACAGCGACGAGCTGGTCGTGGCCGCGGCCTCGCTCGAGTTGTTCCAGGCCTGCGCGATCATCCACGACGATGTGATGGACCAGAGCGACACCCGGCGCGGCAAGCCGGCGGTGCACCGGCGGTTCGCCGAGATGCACCGGGACGAGGACTGGCACGGCGATCCCGAGGTCTTCGGTGCGGGCGCGGCGATCCTGCTCGGCGACCTGTGCCTGACCTGGTCCGACGAGATGCTCGGGACCAGCGCGGCCCCCCGGCTTGCCGCGGGCAAAGCCGTCTACGACGCGATGCGCAGCGAGTTGATGGGCGGGCA
>JAYSQK010000373.1:0-2013 GCA_043721555.1 Frankiales bacterium | reverse complement strand
AAGGGGGCCTCGCGGTAGGAGATCTCGCGCCGCGGAACGATCTCCAAGCCCTCGAGCAGATCGGCGGTGTGACGTCGACCGTGAGTTTCGACGAACCCTATGACGACGTCCGTGCCGCGCTCGGCGCGACGGTGGCCCTCGTCGAGCATCGCGTAGGTCTTCCCGACGCCGGGTGCGGCGCCCAGGTAGATCCGTAACATGCCGCGACCCATGGTCCCTGCCCTCTGCCGGCCTTCGCTGCGTCCTTGGCTTGAGTCTCCCCCCGCATGCGACGTGGGACAGGACCGCTAACGAATTCCTAACGCCGACCCGACGAACCCATACGCATTCTTAACGGGGGGGCGCAGGAAGTTCAGAAGCTCGTCGCGGGAAACAGCCTCGGCCGTGGCGAACTTGGGCGCGCCGCGATCCTAACGCCCTACTCGCCGCCGGACCTGCGATGCGTAGGCGGATCGATCACGGGATGCGCGACCCGCATCGCCACCTGAGGAGTCTGGCGCGGCTTCACGACGCGCGGTCATCGGCTGCCTCCTGCTGGCGGGGCCGCTCGATGCCGGACCAGCGTTCGACGGTATTCCACAGTCGACGTCGAAGGGCGAGTCAAGGACGGACTCCGGCCACGGGACCAGGGTGATGTTCTTGTTGTAGTAGGCGCCCGTCACGCCCGCCACGTCAGGAGACGCGGCAAGGTGCCCGGATGACTGTGGGGCCTTCGCGGCCAGTCATCCGGGCGCGTCATTAGCTTGAATGCAGACCAGGCCAGATGCGGTGGGGCGCGCAGCATGTCGCGAGTCATGGAACCGGTCATCTTCGTTCTCGCCTTGCCGGGGTAACACACGTTCACCGACACGCCGGTGCACTCCAAAGTGATGGCCTGGGTCGCCGCAGACCGCATGGCCCGGGCGGTCCGTACCCACTCCCTGGACGGCCCGGCCGGACGCTGGGAACAGTTACGCACGACCATCCACCACGAGGTCCTCGACCAGGGCTACGACGCCGAACGCAACACCTTTACCCAGTCCTACGGCAGCACCGCGCTCGACGCGAGCCTGCTCCTGATCCCCCGAGTGGGTTTCCTGCCCGGAACCGACCCAGGGTGCTGGGCACCATCACCGCCATTGAGCAGGGCCTGACCGACCACGGCTTCGTGAAGCGGTACAACACCACCCACTCCGATGACGGCCTGAGCGGTGGGGAAGGAGTATTCCTTGCCTGTTCCTTCTGGCTCGTGGACGCCCTGCACGGCGCCGGCCGACAGTCAGAGGCCACCGCCCTCTACGAAAAGCTCCTCACTTTGCGCAACGACGTCGGCCTGCTCAGCGAGGAATGGGACCCCACGCCCACCGGCAGCTCGGCAACACCCCCCAAGCATTTAGCCACTTCCCGCTGATCGTCAGCGCACTCCAGCTCCACACCGGCCGCCCCCGCCGCAGCGACCAGACCATCGCCCACACCACTGACCGAACATGAATCATCGCCGGCGACATGCTAGGTGGCCAAACCCCGGCATCGACTACTTCGACCGCCGAGAAGGTTGTGCCGAGCGATGTCAACAGCCCTGCCCGACCTGGGATAGCGGCTGTCGGCCAGCACCACAGAGCGGCCATCACCATCAATGGCCGTTCGGTAGGTGTAAAGAATGTGCCCGCCCAGCTACTTGCTCAGCCCGGCAACCAGGTTGATCATCGTCGCGATGATGACGACGCCAAAGAGATAGGACAACAGCGCGTGCCGCAGGGCGGTGGCGCGTATCTGTTTGGTGACCAGATCGGTGTCCGAGACCTGAAAGGTCATCCCGATGGTGAACGCGAGGTAGGCGAAGTCGGAGTACTGCGGAGAGTCCTTTTCGTTGAAGTCGATCCCGCCGTTGAACCCTGTGTAGTAGAGCCGGGCGTATCGCGTGGTGAACATCGTGTGCACGACAGACCAGGCAAGGGCTACGGAGCCGAAGCTCAGTGCTGCCTGGGCGACCTTGCCCCCTGGGCCGGGCCCCCCAAGCAGGAGCAGGCCCAC
>JAYSQK010000372.1:0-4744 GCA_043721555.1 Frankiales bacterium | reverse complement strand
CGCCTGATCTTGATCACGGGCCGGGCCTCTTTGAACAGCGATAGCCGGTCATTACCCGTCTCCGCGAACGTCCGCCGCATGGCGAGCGGCTGGGCGAATCCATAGTCATGCAGCCGACACTCGATCCTGAGCCTCGGCGACGTGGGGAGGGTTCCGCGGCGGGACAGCGAAGAACGACAGTTCTTCACCGTCACGACAACTCGACTTGTCCTCCCTCATAAGGGCTTGCTGCCGTACTCAACTGGGGCTGATTGGGGGATTCAGCCGCTGACCTCGCTGCTGCCAGCCTCGTTGTCCTTGCCTGGATCGACTCGCTCGCTCAGCAGGGCATAGCGCTCGATCGCCTTCGCCGGCAGGTCCGCGGCGACGTCGCCGCGCCGGGCCAGCTCGGCCAGCACGGCGGTCACCATCGACTCGGCATCGATGTGGAAGTGCCGGCGCAGCGCCGCCCGGGTGTCGGACCGGCCGAAGCCGTCCGTGCCCAGGCAGGCCCACGTCCCGGGCACCCAGCGGCTGATCTGGTCCGGGACGGCCCGCATCCAGTCACTGACGGCGACGACCGGACCGGTCGTGTCCATCAGGGCCTGCGTCACGTACGGCGTACGCGGGGGCTCGTCGGGGTGCAGCAGTGCGTGTTCGTCGCAGGCCAGCGCGTCGCGGCGCAGCTCGTTCCAGCTGGTCACCGACCACACGTCGGCGGCCACCCCCCAGTCGTCCCGCAGCAGCGCGGCGGCGGCCAGGGCGTGCGGCACCGTGACGCCGCTGGACAGCAACTGCGCCCGGGGGCCGTCGCCGTCGGCCACCTGCAGCCGGTACATCCCACGCAGCACGCCTTCACGTAGCTCCGGCAGGTCGGGCATCGCCGGCTGCGGGAACGGCTCGTTGTAGACGGTGAGGTAGTAGAAGATGTCCTCGGGCGTCTCGCCGTACATCCGGCGCAGCCCGTCCTCGACGACGAAGGCCAACTCATAGCTGTACGCCGGGTCGTAGGCGACCACGGCCGGGTTGGTGCTGGCCAGCAGCAGCGAGTGGCCGTCCTGGTGCTGCAGGCCCTCACCGTTGAGGGTCGTACGGCCGGCGGTCGCACCGAGCAGGAAGCCCCGACCGAGCTGGTCGGCCATCGCCCACATCTGATCGGCGGTCCGCTGGAAGCCGAACATCGAGTAGAAGATGTAGATCGGGATCATCGGCTCGCCATGCGTGGCGTACGACGTCCCGGCGGCGATCGTGCTGGCCATCGAACCCGCCTCGGTGATCCCCTCGTGCAGGATCTGACCGGTCACCGACTCCTTGTAGGACAGCAGGAGTGCGCGGTCGACCGCCTCGTAGCGCTGCCCGGCCGGGGAGTAGATCTTAGCGGTCGGAAACATCGCGTCGATCCCGAACGTGCGTGCCTCGTCGGGCACGATCGGGACGAAGCGGGCGCCGATCTCCTTGTCCTTCATCAGGTCCTTGAGCAGCCGAACAAAGGCCATCGTGGTCGCGACGGCCTGCTTGCCCGAGCCCCGCTTGAGCTCGTCGTAGACCTCGGTGGCGGGCAGCGTGAGGCCGGCGGTGACCACGGTGCGCTTGGGGATGGAGCCACCGAGGGCGGCCCGGCGTTCCTTCATGTACTCGATCTCGGCGCTGTGCGGACCAGGGTGGAAGTAGGGCGGCAGGCCGCTGTCGAGGGCCTTGTCGGAGATGTCGATGTGCAGCCGGTCGCGCAGCTCCTTCAGCTCGTCCTTGGTGAGCTTCTTCATCTGGTGGGTCGCGTTGCGGCCCTCGAAGTCCTTGCCGAGGGTCCAGCCCTTGACGGTGTGGGCCAGGATCACCGTTGGCTGGCCGACGTGCTCAGCGGCGTGCTTGAACGCGGCGTACACCTTGCGGTAGTCGTGGCCACCGCGCGGTAGCCCGCGGCGGATCTGGTCGTCGGTGAGGTGCTCGACCATCTTGCGCAGGCGCGGGTCGGTCCCGAAGAACTTCTCGCGGGTGTAGGCGCCGTCCTCGACCGAGTAGGTCTGGAACTGCCCGTCGGGGGTGGTGTTCATCGCGTTGACCAGGACGCCGTCGACGTCGCGGGCCAGCAGCTCGTCCCACTCCCGGCCCCAGACGACCTTGATGACGTTCCAGCCCTGGCCGCGGAACGCCGCCTCGAGCTCCTGCATGATTTTGCCGTTGCCACGGACCGGACCGTCGAGCCGCTGCAGGTTGCAGTTGACGACGAACGTCAGGTTGTCGAGCTCCTCGCGGGCCGCGACCCCGATAGCGCCGAGCGATTCGGGCTCGTCCATCTCGCCGTCGCCGAGGAAGCACCAGACATGGCTCGACGAGGTGTCCTTGATGCCGCGGTGCAGCAGATAGCGGTTGAACCGTGCCTGGTAGATGGCGGCCAGCGGGCCCAGGCCCATCGACACGGTCGGGAACTCCCAGAAGTCCGGCATGAGCCGCGGGTGCGGGTAGGACGGCAGGCTCGCCGGGAGTGACTCCTGCCGGAAGCCGTCGAGCTGTTCCTGGGTGAGCCGGCCCTCGAGGAAGGCCCGGGCGTAGATGCCCGGGGACGCGTGTCCCTGGAAGTAGACCTGGTCGTTGCCGCCGTCGCGCCCCTGGAAGAAGTGGTTGAAGCCCACCTCGTAGAGCGAGGCGGCGCTGGCGTACGTCGCGATGTGCCCGCCAACGCCGATCTCCGGACGGTTGGCCCGGCTGACCAGCATGGCGGCGTTCCACCGCACGTAGGCGCGGATGCGCCGCTCGACGTGCTCGTCGCCGGGGAACCACGGCTCGCGTTCCGGGCTGATCGTGTTGATGTAGTCGGTGCTGCGCAGCGCGGGGACGCCGACTTGCTTCTCCCGGGCGCGTTCGAGCAGCTTGAGCATTAAGAAGCGGGCCCGTCCCCGGCCGGCGCGATCGACGACCGCATCGAGCGAGTCGAGCCACTCGGCTGTCTCGCTGGGGTCGACGTCGGGCAGCTGGCTCGGCAGCCCGTCGCTGATGACACTGAACCGCTCGCTCGGGGTCGTCACCCCCCCATCAAACCGCTTACTCATCGGTAGCGGTGCAGCCCGGGTCGTCAGCCGGTGCGGTGGTGGGCCGTCAGCGAGTGGTGGTCGTCGCCCTGCGGGTCGGCGTGGACGAGCGCCGCGGTGAGCCGCGGCACCTCGTGGACGAGCCGATGCTCGGCCAGCTCGGCGA
Organism: Frankiales bacterium; assembly: GCA_043721555.1. GTDB lineage: Bacteria > Actinomycetota > Actinomycetes > Mycobacteriales > SCTD01 > JAYSQK01. The sequence goes on along the minus strand of JAYSQK010000372.1, from coordinate 1,573 downwards.
TCCGGTGCCCGGCGATGAGCGACAGCTCGTGCCCGACGACGACCTCGGCCTCGGCGCGCAGGGCGTGGCCGATCCACCGCAACCGGACATCTCCCGTCCCGACGACCCCGGGGGTGGCCAGCAGGACCGCCTCGACCGTTGCCACGAGGTCCTCGTCGACGGCGTCCATCAGACGCCGGTAGACCTGCCGCGCCGCGTCGCGGAGCACCGACAGGATCGCCACCGTGATGACCAGCCCCACGATGGGGTCGGCCTGCTCGAAACCGAGGGCGACACCGGCCGCGCCCACGACGACGGCGAGCGAGGTGAACCCGTCGGTGCGGGCGTGCAGGCCGTCGGCCACCAGGGCAGCCGAGCCGATCTCCTTCCCGACCGAGATGCGGTAGCGCGCCACGACCTCGTTGCCGACGAAGCCCAGGAACCCGGCGATCGCCACGGCCGCCAGGTGCTTGACCCCGCTGGGGTGCAGCAGCCGCTGGATCGCCTCGTAGGCAGCCAGCGCCGAGCTCAGCAGGATGAACAGCACGATCGCGATGCCCGCCAGGTCCTCGGCCCGGCCGTAGCCGTAGGTGTAGCGCCGGTTCGGTGGCCGCCGACCGATGCTGAAGGCGATAGCCAGCGGCACGGCGGTCAGCGCGTCCGCGACGTTGTGCAACGTGTCGCCGAGCAGGGCGACCGAGCCGGTGTAGAGCACCACGAGTCCCTGCAGCAGCGCCGTGACGCCCAACACGACCAGTGAGATGAGCAGGGCCCGGGTGCCCTTCGCGGAGGTCTCGAGCGCGGCGTCGACGGTGTCGGCCGCGTCGTGGCTGTGCGGGGCGAAGAACTCGCGCACCCGCCCGACGAGCCCCGTCGGGTGGTCATGTCCGGCGTGCTCATGTCCGGCGTGATCGCTCTCGTGTACGGCGGGGTCGTCGTGCGGGTGGTCGTCGCGATCCGGCCCGGCTGGGGGCGTCGCGTGGTGCTCGTGCGGGTCGGCCATCAGGCAAGTCTGCCCCCAGACCGGCGCGTGGCACTTGCGTCCTGGGTGGTCGTCCGATGGACTACGCGCACCGCGCCCGCCGGGGGCGCCAAGGAGAGGGGTCGACCACGGTGAGCACGTCCGCGGACCACGCCGGGGCGCGTGGCCTGGCCGAGCGGCTCGGGATCGAGCCCGGCATGGTCGTGCAGGTCGTCGGCGGCGACGACCGCGAGGCCGTCGACGCAGCACTGCTCGACGATGTCGCCGCCCGCACCGGCACCGAGATGATCCTGGTTGACGACTCCGACGAGGTCGTCGACGTCGTCCTGCTGTGGTGGCGCGAAGGCGACGGCGACCTCGTCGACGCGCTGGTCGACGCCCTGACCAACCTCGGCGACAGCGGCGTCGTCTGGCTGCTGACGCCCAAGGCCGGTCGCGACGGTCACGTCGAGCCCAGCGACATCGACGAGGCTGCCCCGACTGCCGGGCTGTCGAGCACCCGCAGCACGAGTGCCGCCCCCGAGTGGTCCGGCACCCGCCTGGTGTCACCCAAGGCCAGCCGGGCCAAGCAGAAACGCTGACGCCAGAGCGGGCCCGCCTGCTGCTGTCCGA
>JAYSQK010000371.1:0-1595 GCA_043721555.1 Frankiales bacterium | reverse complement strand
GGCGCAAGACTGGCAGCACACCGGCGGGGGCAAAGCGCTGTACGTCCGGCCCTTCGAAGCGCTCGCCCGGCGGGGCTTTCGCACCGCCGTCGCCGGCATGACGCTGCCCAACGACTTGAGCGTCGGCCTGCACCGGGCGACCGGATTCGAGCCGGTCGGGGTCTTCCGCGGCGTCGGCTGGAAGCACGGCCAGTGGCACGACGTCGCCTGGATGCAACGGACGACCGCGACGTAGGGTCGGCGGTCATGACGCCCCCTACCGCAGCCTCGCTGCGCACCACGCTCGCGACCGTCCTGCCCGCGGCCCGCGAGGACCTCGAACGGCTCGCCCGGATCCCGTCGATCTCGGCCGACCCTTCGCACCGTGATGACGTCGCGAGCGCCGCGGCACAGGTCGCCGAGTGGGCCCGGGCAGCCGGCGCCGCCGATGTCCGCACCGTCAATGCCGGCGGCGCGCCGGCCGTGATCGCCTCATGGCCCGCACCAGCGGGGGCCCCCACTGTGCTGCTGTACGCGCATCTCGACGTACAGCCGACGGGTCCGGAGCAGGACTGGACCAGCCCGCCGTTCGAGCCCACGGAGCGAGACGGACGGCTCTACGGTCGTGGCGCCGCCGACGACAAGGCCGGCGTGCTGATGCATCTCGCGGTGCTCCGTGCCTTCGAGGGGCAGCCGCCGGTCGGGGTCGTGCTGTTCATCGAGGGCGAGGAGGAGATCGGTTCGCCGACCCTGCCCGCGCTGCTCGCCGAGCACCGTGACCTGCTGCGCGCCGACGTCATCATCATCGCCGACTCGGCCAACGCCGCCGTCGACGTGCCGTCGTTCACGACCAGCCTGCGCGGCCTGGTGGACGTCCTCGTCGAGGTCCGGGTGCTCGAGCGCGCCGTCCACTCAGGCATGTACGGCGGGGCAGTCGGCGACGCGCTGACCGGGCTGTGCCAGCTGCTGGCGAGCTTGCACGACGAGGCAGGAGACGTCGCGGTCAAGGGGCTGGTCATCGGCGAGTCCGGCGCCGATCTCGACCCGGGGGTCTTCCGGGTCGACGCCGGTCTGCTGCCCGGCGGGGAACTGATCGGCACCGCCACGCTGGCCGAGCGGCTCTGGCACCGCCCGGCGGTGTCGGTCATCGGCATGGACGCTCCCTCGACCGCAGACGCCGCCAACGTGCTGCTGCCCTGGGCTCGGGCCAAGGTCAGCCTCCGGATCGCTCCGGGTGACGACGCGCGGCGGGCCTGTGCGGCGCTCACCGACCACCTCCAGACCAACGCACCCTGGGGCGCGCAGGTCGTCGTGACGCCAGGAGCGCTCGGTGAGCCGTTCGACCTCGAAGCCACCGGTGACGTCTACGACCTGGCCCGCTCGGCCTTTGCCGACGCCTACGGCAATGCCACCGTCGAGGCGGGCATCGGCGGTTCGATCCCGTTCATCGCCGAGTTCGTCCGCACCTACCCGGGCGCGACGGTGCTGGTCACCGGGGTCGGCGATCCTGCGTCCCGTTGGCACGGCATCGACGAAAGCCTGGATCTCGCGATGTGGGAGCGGGCCTGCGTCGCCGAGGCGCTGCTGCTCGCCCGGCTCGCCCGCTGAGCGTCACC
>JAYSQK010000370.1:0-1955 GCA_043721555.1 Frankiales bacterium | reverse complement strand
GGCTACGACGCGCACGACACCCCGGCCGGTGAGGAGGCCTTCCGGCGGATGTTCGAGCGGGACAAGGAGGAGTTGCGCGAGCTGGGGGTCCCGCTCGAGACGGGCAGCAACTCCTACGACGGGGACCAGGGCTACCGGATCGCCAAGCGCGACTACGCGCTGCCCGAGATCGCGCTCGAGCCCGACGAGGCGGCCGCCCTGGGCCTGGCCGCCCGGCTGTGGCAGTCCGCCCCGCTCGCGGCCGCCACCGGCAGCGCACTGCAGAAGCTCCGGGCCGCAGGGGTGGAGACCCCGGTCGACCGGGGCGCCCTTGAGCCGCGGGTCGGCGCCAGCGAGCCGGCGTTCCAGTCCTGCTGGAACGCCGTCCGCGACGGGCGCGCCGTCCGGTTCGACTACCGCGCGTCCGGCCGGCCGGAGCCAGAGCCACGCAGCGTCGAGCCGTGGGGCGTCGTGTCCTGGCGCGGCCGGTGGTATTTGGTCGGCCACGACACCGCCCGGGACGCCGGCCGGGTCTTCCGGCTGTCCCGGATCGTCGGCGCCGTCACGTTGTACGGCGAGCCGGGGGCCGTCGTGGTGCCCGGGGGCACCGACCTGCGGGCCATGGTCGCCCGGCTGGCCGCCGATGCCCCCCGCACCGCGGCGCGGGTCCGGTTGCGGGCGGGCGCCGGCTGGGAGCTGCGTCGTGAGGGCGCCCTGGTCGAGCCGGGCGACGGCTGGGACATCGTCGAGGTCGGCTACTCCGACCCCGAGCGATTCGCCGACCGGGTGACCGGCTTCGGCGCGGATGCGGTGGTGCTCTCACCGGCCGAGGCCATCGACGCCGTCGTACGACGTCTCCGGGCGCTGGCCTCGTGACCGGCGAGCTCCCGCGGCTGCTGGCGCTCGTGCCCTATCTGCTGGCCCGGCCGGGGGTGGCCTTCGCGACTGCGGCGGCCGACTTCGGGGTCAGCGAGGCCCGGCTGCGCAAGGACCTCGACCTGCTGTGGCTGTGCGGCCTGCCGGGGCACTACCCGGGCGATCTGATCGACATCGAGTTCGAGGGCGACACCATCACCCTGTCCGAGCCGCAGGGTGTGGTGCGGCCGCTGCGGCTGACCGTCGACGAGGCCCTCGCCCTGGTGGTCGCCCTGCGCACGCTGGCCGAGACGCCCGGGCTGGTCGAACCCGAGCCGGTGCTGCGGGCCCTGGCGAAGGTCGAGGAGGCCGCCGGCGCCGCCGCCCTGCCGGCCGGCCGGGTCACCGTCGCACTCGAGGGCGAGCAGGCGGTCCTGCCGGCGGTCCGTGACGCGCTCACCCGGGGGCGCCGGTTGCACCTGCGCTACCACGTGCCGGGGCGGGACGAGACCACCGAGCGCGACGTCGACCCGGTCCGCCTCGTCGTTGCCGACGGCCGCAGCTATCTCGAGGGGTGGTGCCGGCGGGCCGAGGGGCTGCGGCTGTTCCGCCTCGACCGGGTGCTGGCCGTCACCGTGCTCGACCTGCCGGCCGAACCCCCAGCCGAGCTGCCGTCCCGTGACCTGTCCGAGGGGGTGTTCCAGCCCGGGGCCGACGACACCCTGGTGATCCTCGCGCTGCAGCCCGGCGCGCACTGGGTCGCCGACTACTACCCCTGCGAACGGGTCGAGCAGGGCCCGGACGAGGTGCTACTCGCCCATCTGCGCACCGGCGACACCGACTGGGTACGCCGCCTCGCGCTGCGGCTCGGCGGTTCCGGCCACGTCATAGCGCCCGCCGAGCTGGCCCAGCAGGTCCGCGGCGACGCCCGCGCCGCCCTCTCGGCGTACGACGTCTAGTCACTGCGGGCCATCCGCGAGCTTGGGTGTCAAGAGCTCCGACAGCCCTGCCGATGGGCTCTGTGTCGCCCCGGCCAGGGGCTCGTCGGAGAGGCCCGCTATGACCACCATCAAGGCGTCCTGCCCCACCTGCGGAGAGGTCGAGCTGACCCCCGAGGACGT
>JAYSQK010000369.1:0-2393 GCA_043721555.1 Frankiales bacterium | reverse complement strand
GCGATCAGCAGCAGCGGGCGGATCCGGTGGTCGAGCAGCTCGTAGAGCCCGAGCCCGGCGAGCGGCCCGACGACCGCCCCGGCGGTGTCCGCGGCGCGGTGCAGCCCGAAGACCCGCCCGCGCGCGGCAGGGTCGACGTCGACCATCAGCAGCGCGTCGCGGGGGGCGCCGCGCACGCCCTTGCCGAGCCGGTCGACGGCACGCCCGGCCAGCACGACGGGCCAGGCCGCAGCCAGTGCGACGATCAGCTTGCCGACGGCCGCCATGGCGTAGCCGAGGGCGATCAGCGGCTTTTTCGCCCGGCCGTCGGACAGCCGCCCGGTGAGCAGCTTGGTCAGCGCCGCCGACCCCTCGGCCACCCCCTCGACCACGCCGACGGCGTAGACCGGGGCGCCGAGCGTGCCGACCAGGAACAGCGGCAGCACGGGATAGAGCAGCTCGCTCGCGGCGTCCTGCAGGAAGCTGACACCGGACAGGACCTTGACGTTCGGCGTCAGCCAGCTCACAGCAGCGGCAGTCGGGCCACCGCAGCAGCGATCCGCTCGTCAGTGGCAGTCAGCGCAAAGCGCACATGCCCAGAGCCGTCCGCGCCGTAGAACTCACCTGGCGCGACGAGAATCCCCAGCTCGGCGAGGGCCTGCACGGTGTCCCAGCAGGGCTCGCCGCGGGTCGCCCAGAGATACAGCCCCGCCTGCGAATGGGTCACGGTGAAGCCGGCGGCCTCGACCGCGGCCTTCAGCGCCGTACGACGGGCGGAGTAGCGGGCCCGCTGCACTGCGACGTGCGCGTCGTCACCGAGGGCGGCCACCAGCGCGGCCTGCACCGGGCCCGGCACCAGCAGGCCGATGTGCTTGCGCGCCTCGATGACGGCCGCGACCGCGGCCTCGTCGCCGACCGCGAAGCCGGCCCGGTAGCCGGCCAGGTTGCTCCGCTTGGACAGCGAGTGCAGGGCCAGCACGCCCTCGGTGGAACCCCCGCACACCGACGGGTGCAGCACCGAGACCGGCTCGGCGTCCCAGCCGAGCTCGAGGTAACACTCGTCGCTGGCCACCAGCACGTCGTGCTCGCGGCCCCATGCGACGACCGCCGCCAGCCGGTCCGGGCCGAGCACCTCGCCGGTGGGGTTGCTCGGCGAGTTGAGCCACACCAGAGCCACGTCGGCCGGGTCGTGGGCGGTCGGGTCGTCGGTGGCCACCGGTACGCAGCCGGCCAGGCGGGCCCCGGCGTCGTAGGTCGGATAGGCCAGCCGGGGCAGCAGGACCTTCGAGCCGGCTGGCAGGCCGAGCAGCGAAGGGAGCAGCGCGACGAGCTCCTTGCTGCCGATGCTCGGGACGACATTGGCCGCCGCGACCTCGGCGCCGACTCGGTGCGCGCACCAGCGGACGACCGCCTCGCGCAGCGCCGGGCTGCCGATCGTCAGCGGATAGCCGGGGGCGTCGGCGGCAGCGCGCAGGGCGCCCTGGACGAGCTCGGGGGTCGGATCGACAGGGGTCCCGATCGACAGGTCGACCAGCCCGTCGGGGTGGGTGCGCGCTGTCCCGACGTACGGCGCGAGGCGGTCCCAGGGGAACTCGGGCAGGGCCGCCCGCCGCGCCCAGCCCTGGCCGCGCACGGGCCTAGTGACTCTCGGCGGTCAGGCCTTCAAGGTTCTTGCCCTCGGGGAAGGCCATCACGACGGGGTGGTCCACATCGACCGGCCCGATCTTGCTGGCGCCGCCGGGGCTGCCGATGCTGGTCGTCTCGGTGAAGAAGTCGACGTTGGCGCGGTAGTAGTCCTTCCACTGCGCCGGGGTGTCGTCCTCGTAAAAGATCGCCTCGACCGGGCAGACCGGCTCACAGGCTCCGCAGTCGACGCACTCGTCGGGGTGGATGTAGAGCGAGCGTTTGCCCTCGTAGATGCAGTCGACAGGGCACTCCTCGATGCAGGCCTTGTCTTTCACGTCGACGCAGGGCTCGGCGATGACGTAGGTCACGGGGGTTCCTCTCGGGGTTCGGGTTCGGCTCTAGTCTCCCAGTCATGACCAGTGAGCAGCCACCCGGGGGGCGCTACGCGCTCGAGGTCGGACCGGGCGACAGCGGGATGCGCATCTCCCTACGCCGCAAGCTCGTCGAGGGCGGTCATGGCGACGTCCTCGGCGAGCTGCTGAGTTGGGTGGACGGTGTCGTCACGCTACGCCGCCGCGACGACGTCATCGTGACGATCGACGCGGCGACGGTGGTTGCGGCCCGCCGGATCGGACCGCCCCCGGAGCGGCGCCCGTCGTGAGTGGGGCCTCCCGCGAACGGTTCGCCCGGGTGGTCCGGGACCAGCCGGTCGAGCTCGCGGTGGCCTGCCTGCTCGTGGGCGCCGAGGTCGAGCCGGACCTCGACGTCGACAGCTCGCTCGCGGTCCT
>JAYSQK010000368.1:0-2682 GCA_043721555.1 Frankiales bacterium | reverse complement strand
GGCGGCGTGATGGAGCACATCGAGGAGGCGGGCATCCACTCCGGTGACTCGGCCTGTGCGCTGCCGCCGATCACCCTCGGCCGCACCGATCTCGAGCGGATCCGCAGCAGCACCGAGGCAATCGCGCAGGGGGTGGGTGTGCTCGGGCTGCTCAACGTGCAGTACGCCCTGAAGGACGACGTGCTCTACGTCCTGGAGGCCAATCCCCGCGCCAGCCGGACGATCCCGTTCGTGAGCAAGGCCACCGCCGTCCCGCTGGCGAAGGCCGCCGCTCGCGTGATGCTCGGGGCCACCGTCGCCGAACTGCGGGCCGAAGGACTGCTGCCACGAAGCGGCGACGGCGCCGATCTGCCACTGGACGCACCGATCTCGGTCAAGGAGGCGGTGCTCCCGTTCGGCCGGTTCCGCACCATCGACGGCGCCGGTGTCGACACCGTGCTCGGGCCGGAGATGAAGTCGACCGGCGAGGTGATGGGGATCGACGCGGTGTTCGGGACGGCATTCGCCAAGAGTCAGTCGGCGGCGTACGGCGATCTGCCCACCAAGGGCAAGGTGTTCGTCAGCGTCGCCAACCGCGACAAGCGCGCGATGATTTTCCCGGTGAAGCGGCTCGCCGATCTCGGTTTCGAGGTGCTGGCGACCCAGGGCACCGCCGACGTGCTCCGGCGCAACGGCGTGCTGGCGACCGTCGTCGGCAAGCACTCCGAAGGCAAGGGGGACAGCATCGTGCCGCGGGTGCTCGCCGGCGAGGTCGACCTCGTCATCAACACCCCCTGGGGGGTCGGGCCGCGCCTGGACGGCTATGAGATCCGCACCGCGGCGGTGCTCCGGGGGATCCCCTGCATCACCACGATCCAGGGCGCGGCAGCATGCGTGCAGGGCATCGAGGCCCTGGTCCGCGGCGACATCGGCGTGCGTTCCCTCCAGGAACACCACGCCGGCCTGCGGCTGTCCAGAGGGGAGCTCTAGTGCCGGTGCAGGTGCAGGGCGAGGTGCTGTCGATGCGCAAGGTCGGCGCGTATCACGCCATGACGGTCGTTGCCCCCGGCATCGCCGAGCAGGCCCGGCCGGGCCACTTCGTCGCCGTACAGGTCGGTGGTCCGGAGTCCTCGATGCTGCTGCGGCGGGCCTTTGCGATCTATGAGGTGAAAGAACGCGGGGTCTACGGGGGCACCGTCGAGTTCATCTTCGCCGTGCACGGCAAGGGCACGGCGTGGCTGGCCGCGCGACGCCCGCAGGACAAGCTCGACGTGGTCGGCCCGCTCGGCAAATCGTTCCCGCTGCCGACCGCGCCGGTGACGGCGACCCTCGTCGGTGGCGGCTACGGCAGTGCGCCGCTGCTGCCGCTGGCGACGATGCTGCGCGACCGCGGCTGCCGCGTCGATTTCGTGCTCGGTGCGGGCAGCGCTGACCGGTTGTTCGGCCAACTCGACGCCAAGCGGATCGCGACGACGATCGCGGTGACCACCGACGACGGCAGCGTCGGGGAGCAAGGCGTCGTCAGCGATGTCTTGTCGCAGGTGCTCGAGAAGACCGGCAGTGAGGTCGTCTACGCCTGCGGCCCGATGGCGATGCTCAGAGCCGTCTCCGAGATCGCCGCCGCCCGGGGTGTCCCGGCCCAGGTCGCGGTCGAGGAGTCGATGGCCTGCGGTATCGGCGTCTGCATGACCTGCGTCCTGCCGGTGATCGGCGACGACGGGGTGACCCGGATGCTCCGCTCCTGCGTCGACGGCCCGGTCTTCCTGGGCGACCGGGTCAGGTGGGACGACATCGGCACGGTGCCGGTCGATGCACTCGGTTCGATCAACGCGGACGGAGTGGCACCGTGAGCGAGCTGACCGTGCGTCCGCGCAGCGCCCCGTCCCGCGGGCCGGCCATCGACATGACGACCCGGCTGGCCGGGGTCGAGTTTCCCAATCCGGTCTTCACCGCGTCCGGCTGCGCGGCGGCAGGTCAGGAGCTCGACCAGTTCTTCGACGTCAGCCTGCTCGGCGGGATCGTCACCAAATCGATCATGCTTGCGCCGAGGTCCGGCCGAGCCACCCCGCGGATGGCCGAGACGCCCAGCGGGATGCTCAACTCGATCGGCCTGCAGGGTCCCGGCATCGACGCCTTCCTCGACAAGGACCTGCCCTGGCTGGCCGAGCGCGGCGCCCGGGCCGTCGTGTCGATCGCCGGCGGCAGCGTGGAGGACTACACCAAGCTCGCGCAGCGGCTGCGCGCCCGGCCCGGGCTGTCGATGGTCGAGGTCAACATCTCCTGCCCCAACGTCGAGGACCGCGGCCAGGTCTTCGCCTGCGACCCCGACGCCGCGGCGGCGGTCGTCGCGGCCGTCCGCCGCGTCACCGCGCCGGGGGTGCCGGTCTTCGCCAAACTCAGCCCGGACGTCACCGACATCGCTGCCATCGCGCGGGCGTGTGCGGACGCGGGCGCCGACGGACTGTCGGTCATCAACACCCTGCTCGGCATGGTGATCGACACCACGACGATGCGGCCGGCTCTCGGCGGGATCACCGGCGGATTGTCCGGTCCGGCGATCCGGCCCGTTGCGGTCCGCTGCGTGTGGCAGATCCGGCAGGCGCTGCCCGACATCCCGATCCTGGGCATGGGCGGCATCCGCACCGGCCTGGACGCGCTCGAGTTCGTGCTGGCCGGCGCCAACGCGGTCAGCGTCGGCACCAC
>JAYSQK010000367.1:0-3419 GCA_043721555.1 Frankiales bacterium | reverse complement strand
CCAGGTGCCGTGGTCGATGCCCCACGAATCGACGTCCGCCCCAACCCAGGTCGGCTGGACGAGGTCGCTGACCTCCTCGGCCAGCCCGGGCAGTCCCGGTGCCGGATAGCTGACTTCGAACAACTCCTGCGGGAAGCCGTAGAAGTCATGGATCGTCCGTGGCCGCGGCATCGCGGTGACGGCGGTCGCGTTGATGTACCAGTGCGCCGAGACGACCAGGATCGCCCGAGGGCGCGGTACGGCGTCGCCGAACGCGCGCCACGCCCGGGTGTAGCGGTTGTCGGCCAGCGCGTTCATCGGGTTGCCGTGCCCGAGGAACGCTGCAGGCATGATCTGTGGCTCGCTCATGGGGCTCCTTGAGAGGGGGCGGTGAGCCGTCGCTGAGGCCGGGGCATACATCGAGGGGTGGCGGGACAGCCACCGACTCTGTGGCCCCAGGAGACCCGATGTCCCCGTCCCCCCTGACCTTGCCAGCCAGGCTGATGACGTTCATGCTGACGATCAGGCGATCCTAGAGCGGCCGCCGGCTGGGTAGGGGTCTGCTGCGGTGCGGGTTCGCAGAACCTGCTGCTCGGTCCGCTGTCGCCCTCCCCAGCCTCGATGAGCACCGCAGTAGCGCCGGAGCCGGCGGGCAGCCACTCGCATCCGCACGGCCAGCAGCAAGACAGCCTGCCCACCGGCTCCTCGTGCTACATAGGGCACGCGGTTGATCTTTGTGCGGGTGTTGAGCCTGCCGCCGCTCCTGACTGCGCAAAGATCATCGGGCTGGGCTCGAGTCCGGGCCGGGCCGGATGATCTTTGTGCGGGTGGTGAGCCTGCCGCCGCTCCTGACCGCGCAAAGATCACCGAGCCGGGGCGGGCGATGTCGAGCCGGGGCGGGCGATGTCGAGCGGGGGCGGCCAACTTCGAGCCGGGCCGGGCTGGGCCAGGTCGGGGCCGATCGGGGGCCGCCTCGAGGGACCTCATGCGCAGCTCCGTTGCGTCCCTCAGCCAGACCCGAGGGCGTCGCGCAGGGAGGTGAGCGCCACACAGGCTTCGTCGGTGGTCCCGGCGGCGGCGACCGCCCGGACGACGAGCGCGGCAAGGACCCCCGGCAGGGCGCGGGGGGCGATGGCATCTGAGGCGAGCACGACGGCACCGACCACGTGGTCGAGCACCGCAGGTCCATCAACGGGCCAGCGCAGCGCCCGGTCGCCGGCGGCGACGACGGCCGGCTCGGCGCGCCGGAAGAGCCCGCCGGCCCGGGCGGGCCGGACCAACAGCCCGGGTACGAGCGCGAGCTGGTCCAGGGTCCCCGGTCGCCCGAGGGTCAGCAACGCGCGGCTGAGGACGGCCTCGACGGCCGCCGGGTCGGTCGGGTCGAGCAGGTCGCTCACGTCAGTGGCACGACGTACGTCGGAGTCACCGGCCGGCCGCCGTCAATCTTGCGGACAGCTGTGCCCGACGTAAAGAACTCCAGGGTGTGCGGGCCCCACATCCACTCCTGGGCAGCCCATTCGACGCCGGTGATGCCACTGGCACCGACGCGCTCGGCCTCGGCCTGCATCCGGCCGAGCGCCAGCTCGCGTGCGTCGTAGTAGCCCTGGGTCCACTGCGGCATCTCGACGTTCTGGCCCATCTGCCGAAGCGTCTGCATGAAGCCCTGCGCGGCGACATGCCAGACGCACACGCCCATCACGAACTCGACCGGGATGTGGCCCGTGTGCAGCAACGTGCTGAAGTCGCGGACGTCGAGGTGGCTGGTGAACGGTGCGCCGTCCGGACGGCGGAACGACCCTGGCTTGTCCCGGTGCCGGATCGAGGTGCCGACGGCGACGAACTCGATGTGCTCTGCGCTCAGGCCGTGCTGGCGGAAGGTGAGGCGGGTCCCGACGACGCCGTCGGCCTGCACCTGCGCCGCCTCGGACAGCATCCGTCCCATCGCGTTGGCCCTGGCGGTGTACATCGCCTGGGTCAGGACGCCGAGCTCGACCGACTGGCGCAGATTCTGCTGCTGCCAGCCGATGTGGAACACCGAGCTGCCCATCACGAATTCGAGCGGCTCGAACCCCGCCGCGTCGAGCAAGGCGAACTCGCTGACGGACAGGTCGCTGGTCCAGACGCGGCCCACCTCGGCGAGTCGGGCCGTGGCGATCTGGTCGGGCTGCAGCGACGTCACAGCGTCCTCCTGGCGGTCGGTTCCCAGAGGCTAACCAGCAGCAGCCAACCGCTACGGCACCTCTACCTCGAGGCGACCCGTCGTCACGTCGTACAGGCAGCCGATGACCTGGAAACCCGGTGGCAGGTAGGGCAGGCTCCGAATCCGCTGGACGTCCTCGGCCAGCGACGAGAGCTGGTCGGTGATCGTCCGGAACTCCAGGCTCCGCGTGTCGATGCCGCTCTGCTCGGCGATCGCGGTGTGCACGTCGGCGTCGGTGACCTTGGTCATCCGGCAGTCGGTGTGGGCCACGACCATGATCCGGTCGACGCCGAGCAGGTGGGTCGCCAGCACCAGCGTGCGCAGCACGTCGTCGGTGACCCGGCCGCCCGCGTTGCGCAGGATCTTCGCGTCGCCGTTCTCGAGCCCCAGCATGCGCAGCGGCTCGATCCGCGAGTCCATGCACGTGACGATGGCGAGCCCCCTCGCCGCGCGCCCGGGCAGGTGCCGGTCGGTGAAGCTCCGGGCGTAGTCCCGGTTGTTCTCGAGGACGTCGTCAAAAGCCGCGGGGTGCTCCATCTGCCACATGCTCCCAGGTAGCTCAGCCGAACAGGACGAGCCCACCGGTGGGGGTGACCGCCGCTCTGACCGCGATGTCGTGCGGCTCGACCGGCACCTGGTCGACGAGCTCGCCGTCGTGCAGCAGCGCCACCGTCAGCCCGGGCGCCCCCGCCAGCGCACGGTCGTAGGAGCCACCGCCGCGGCCGAGCCGGTGACCCAGGCGGTCCACCGCAAGTGCCGGCACGAGCACCAGGTCGCAGGTCGTGACCGCATCGACCCCGAGTCGATCGCCGACCGGTTCGACCAGCCCGCGGGCCGCCGGCGCCAGCCGGCCGTCGTACGCGATCCAGTCGAGGTCGCCGCCGGGCAGCAGCACCGGCAGGAGCCAGCCGGGTCGCAGCAGCTCGCGGGTCGACGGCTCGGTGCCCACCGAGATGTACGCCGCGACACGGGTCGAGGTGCGCAGCAGGTCCGCCAGCGCGACCTGCAAGGCTGCTGCCGCCGCTGCAGGACGGGCCACGGGCGCCTGGCGACGCGCCGTGTCCACCGTTCGGCGCATCGCCTGCTTGCTCAGCACCGTGGGAGCATGACATCGGATCGAGGGAGGGAACGCCGCAGTGTCGCTGCGCTGGAGGCTGACCATCGCCTTCGTGCTCGTCGTCGTCTTCCCCCTGCTCGTCGGCGGTGTCCTGGTGTTCAAGGCCCTGCCTCGAGCCGTGCA
>JAYSQK010000366.1:0-1809 GCA_043721555.1 Frankiales bacterium | reverse complement strand
CTAGTTCGCAGAGTTGCATCTGATGCAACTGCGGGAGGCATTCGACGGATCGCGTAACCACTTTCCCTACTGGGATTGAGGTTACGGGTGGGTGCTGCGCGAGCGAGGTTCGTGCTGCGACACGCCGTCTGACCTGCGGTGATGAGCCATCATTGCATCTGATGCCATGATGCGTCATCCGGTTTGGTTGCCTTGGATGGCGCATTGAGGCATGTGATCCCGGTCAGGAGGGTTGGCCGGGCATGGAGCAGTCGGGGGTGGCCTCGCTGGCTTTGGTGGCGGGCGCGACGCCGCTGCGGGTGGAGTCGGTGTTGTTCGATCAGATGCTGCTGGGGTGGCGGCAGCAGCAGCTCAGTCGTCGGCTCGGTGGCTCGCTGATCGATGGGCGTGAGCGGACGGTGCGGCGGTTCGGGGAGTACGCGCGGGGCTGGCCGTGGACGTGGCGGGCGCAGGACCTGGAGCGGTGGGTCGCCGACAGCAGCTGGGCGCATTCGACGGTCCGGAACTATCAGGGCGCGGTCGGGGCGTTCTGCGCCTACGCGATCGATCCTCGCTACGGCTGGGTCGCAGAGTGTGAGCAACGGGTCGGGGATCGGCCTTCTCAGATCTGCCACGAGGACAACACCGCAGTGCACGTCGCGGACTACGAGGGCCGGCCGCAGCGGCGGCCGTTGTCTCGACTGGAGTGCCAGGCGTTGTTCGACGCCGCAGATGATCGCGCGCAGCGGCTGGCCACTTCCGGCCGCAAGGGCTGGTTGACGGCGTTCCGGGACGCCACGCTGTTCAAGGTGACCTACGCGTGGGGGCTGCGGTGTCGGGAGGTCACGATGCTGGACCTGACCGATTTCACCCCCAACCCTGCCGCTGAGCAGCTCGGTGGGCTGGGGGTGTGTCACGTCCGGTTCGGCAAGGCGATGCGCGGTTCGGCGCCGCGCCGCCGGGCGGTCGCGAGTGTGATGCCGTGGGCGGTCGAGGCCCTGGAGGAGTACCTGACCGAGGTCCGGCCCCGCTTTGAGGGCGCCGCGCCTACCGCGTTGTGGCCCACCGAACGAGGCGGCCGGATCTCGACCCGTTCGGTCGATGACCGGTTCGCGCTCTACCGCGCCGCCGCTGAGCTGCCGCTGGAGTTGTCGGTTCACTGCCTGCGGCACTCCTACGTGTCGCACCTGATCGAGGACGGCGTCGACCCGTTGTTCGTGCAGCAGCAGGTCGGACACTCGTGGGCGTCGACGACCGCGATCTACACCACGGTCGGGGCGGATGCGAAGAACCAGATGCTGCGCTCGGCATTGGCCCGGGCGTTCCAGACCGACACCTTGGGAGGCTGACATGAAACGACAGGTGGGTTACCACTGGCATCTACGCCGGCTGATGGCCGAACGCGGGATGTTCGCCACCACCGACCTGATTTCGCTGCTCGCGGACCGGGGCGTGAGCTTGTCCCGCGAGCAGGTCTACCGGCTGGTGGTCAAGGTCCCGGAGCGGCTCAACCTGACCGCACTCGCGGCGTTGTGCGACATCTTGAACTGCACCCCGGCCGACCTCATCGAGCCCCACGCCGAGACGCCAGCCAGGGCCAGGAGCGGCGCGGCGGGCTCGGCCCCGCCGGCCCGGCCTCGACGGGCACGCCTCACTCCTGCGCCTGGCAAGTAGTCGACCGGTGGTGCCGGCGCAGGCAGGGTCGGCGCAGCTGCCGCCGGCCCTGCCGGCGAGTCTGTCGGTGCTGTCTGAGCAGCGCCACCGGCAGGTGCTGGCCGCGGTCCTGGCCGCCGACCCGACCCTGACGACGGCTCGGGTCCAGGCGGCCTT
>JAYSQK010000365.1:0-5634 GCA_043721555.1 Frankiales bacterium | reverse complement strand
CCCTCGAAGGTGCCGTTGACGACCCGCACCCCGAGCGACTCCGCCAGCGCGGGCGGCGTCTCCAGCCCGGTGCGCTCCTCGAGCTGGATGAACCAGGTGTTGACCGACTCCGCCGTGGCCTTGGCCATGTCGAACACGCCGGCCTCGTTGGGTTCGGAGTTGCCCGGGCACTTGCCGTCCGCCAGATAGACGAAGGCCTTCGGGCAGTACGGGTTGGGGGCGTTCAGGGTGAGGCTCGTCGGGATGCCCAGCTGCAGCGCGCGGGCGAGCACGAAGGCCTTAAAGGTGGACCCGCCCTGGAAGCCCAGCGAGCCGCCGATCGCCAGGTTGACCTTGGTCTGGAAGCGGCCGGTGCCGTAGCCGCGGTCGACGGCCATCGCCTTGACCGCTCCGGTGCCGGGCTCGACGGTGTCGACAACCGCCGCCGCTTGGAACGGGTCCCTGGCTGGCAGTTGTGCATCGACGGCCTGCTGCGCCGCGGCCTGCACGGCCGGGTCGAGCGAGGTCCGGATCGTGAGGCCGCCGGCGAGCAGCGCCTGCTGGCGCTCCTGCCGGGTGGCGCCGAGCACCGCCCCGGCCGGTCCGTCTTCGAGGTAGCGGCGCACGTAGTCGCAGAAGAAGGGTGCTCGCACCCCCGGCGCCTCGCAGCCGCTGGCCACCGTCGTGACGTGCAGGTGCAGCCCCTCCTTGGCCGATAGGGCCTGCTGGGCGGGCGTGATGTACCCGAGCTGCGCCATCCGGGCGAGCACGATGTTGCGGCGGGTCACCGCGGCCCGCGGGTTGGCGATCGGATCGAACCGGCCGGGGTTCTGCACGATGCCAGCCAGCAGCGCCCCCCGAGCGAGATCGAGATTCCTGACCGAGCTGCCGAAGTAGTGGCTCGCCGCCGTCCCGATGCCGTAGACCCCGTTGCCGTAGTAGGCGATGTTCAGGTAGCCCTCGAGGATCTGCTGCTTGCTGAAGGTGTGCTCCAGGGCGAGCGCGTAGCGCGCCTCCTGCAGCTTGCGCCGCACCGATCGCTCGCGCGCGGCGTCCTGCCCGGTGCGGTTGCGGGCCGCCTCGATCAGGGTGTTCTTGACGTACTGCTGGGTCAGCGTCGACCCGCCCTGCAGCACGCTCCCGGAGCTCGAGTTGCGGGCCAGCGCCCGTGCCGTGCCCTTCACATCGATCCCGTTGTGGTCGTAGAACCGGCTGTCCTCGATCGCGATCAGCGCCTGCTGCGCAGTGACCGGCACGTCCTTGAGTTGGATGGGGACGCGATTTTCCAGAAACAGCGAGGCGATAACCCCGCCGTTCTTGTCCAGGATGACGCTGCGTTGCGGCAGTCGTGGCGTCTTGAGATTGGCCGGCAGCGCAAGAAAGGTGTCGGCGCCGGCCTTGGCCGCCAGGCCGGCGCCGCCGATGACCGGGAAGGCGAGCCCGGCGAGCAGGACACCGGCCAGCAGGCTGAGGACGAGAGCTGCGGCGAGGCGCGCCAACGCTGACGTCAGGACTGCAGTGCGTCGCATCTGCTCAATGTACGGTCCGGCGCCGACAGGTTCCCGGCTTGTCCTGGTATGGACCTTGATAGCCCAGAGTGACTAGGCCAAGATGGACCGAACAGGTCCTGCCGGTGCGGGCGAGGTCTTCGTACCGTTGCGTACGCGGACGAGCACGCTGCGCTTCCTCTCACGCAAGGACCCCCCTCATGACTGCGCTTTCCCTCCAGCAGGACTGGACGACCAACGCCGCGTGCGGGTCGGCCGACCCCGATGAGCTCTTCGTCACCGGCGCCGCCCAGAACCGGGCCAAGGCCGTCTGCATGGGGTGCCCGGTGCGCACCGAGTGCTTGTCGGACGCGCTCGACAACGGCGTGGAGTTCGGCGTCTGGGGCGGGATGACCGAGCGCGAGCGACGGGCGCTGCTCCGTCGCCGGCCCGATGTCACCTCGTGGCGCGAGCTACTCGAGCAGGCTCGCGCCCAGCACGGGGCGACCAGCGTCGCCTCCTGAGCGTCGCGAGCCGGATGGGTCGACGGGTCCGTCGTACCGCCTGCTGCTTGGGCTGGATCGCGCCGGGACTCGCCGGGTGATTCGCGGCCTGATCCAGCGCGAGCCAGAGCACCTGGTACGCCGGGACACAGCTCAGGCCGGCACGGCCGCCGCGTGGCCGGAGGCCAGGTCATGGCCGACGGCACGCAAGCCGTCGAGATCGTGTACATCGCCCGGTTGGGCCGCAACCTCGACGACGGCCACCCCGGGGTGGGCCCGGGTGAACCGCTCCTGCAACCGACGTTCGCGGCTCGACAAGGTGACCCGCTCGGCGTGCAGCCGGAGCACCCCCGCGGTCAGCGGATCGTGCTCGAGTTGCCCGGCGGCGTCCAGTGCCGCCGCGGCGGTCAACGTGTCGGCGGCGGAGCGGTGCACCCGGTTGACGACGAGCCCGGCTAAGGGCATCTGCTCCGACGCGAGCCGCTCGACGAAGTACGACGCCTCGCGCAGCGCATCCCGCTCGGGCGCGGCCACCACGACGAACTCGGTGCCCTCGGCCTTCAGCAGGTCATAGGTCGCCTGGGCGCGCTCGCGGAAGCCGCCGAACATCGTCTCGAGCGCCCCGATGAACTGCGACACGTCCTGCAGCAGACCGGCCCCGAGGATGCGGCTGATGATCGAGGTGAACAAGTTGAAGCCGGCCCCGACGACCTTGAAGTAGGCCTTGCCGCCGGCCTTGGCGGGGGCCAGCAGGACGCGCACCATCCGGCCGTCCAGGAAGGTGGTGAGCCGTTCGGGGGCGTCCAGGAAATCGAGCGCCGAGCGGGTCGGCGGGGTGTCGACCACAATCAGGTCGTAGTCCCCGCCGGCCTTGAGCTGCCCCAGCTTCTCCATCGCCATGTATTCCTGGGTGCCCGCGAAGGACGACGAGAGTGCCTGGTAGAAGGGGTTGTCGAGGATCGCTTGCGCCTTGGACGGTTCGGTGTGCGCCACGACGATGTCGTCGAAGGTGCGCTTCATGTCGAGCATCATCGCGTCGAGCGAGCCCTTGTTGGCGACCCCCGCGACCTTGCGGGGGGTGTTGTCGAGATGGGTCAGGCCCATCGACTGGGCCAGCCGCCTGGCCGGGTCGATGGTCAACACGACGGTCCGCCGGCCCTGTTCGGCGGCCCGCAGCGCGAGGGCGGCAGCGGTCGTCGTCTTGCCCACGCCACCGGAGCCGCAGCACACGATGATCTTGGCCGTCGCCAGCACCTCGTCGAGGTCGAGCCGGGGCGCGCTCATGCCATCCCCTGGTCCCGGAGCAGCGCCGCCAGCGTGTAGAGCGCCCCGAGGTCGATGTCGTCGGCCAGCAGCGGCAGCTCGTACGACGGGTGGTCGACCCCGCCGAGACTGTCGCGGCCCCGTTCCTCCAGGGCGACCCGCGCCGCATGATCGCCCGCCTCGGCGACCAGCGCGCCGACCAGGGCGTCTGGCGCGGCCAGCCCCGCGGACTTCAGACCGGCGGCCAGGGTGGCCGAGTCGAGCCGGCCCGCTTCCGCGGCGACGAGGTCGGCGGGATCCAGCGCCGGGGACCGCACCATGTTGACCACGATGCCACCCACCGGCAGGTCGAGGGCAGTGAGCTCGGCCACCCCGTCAAGGGTCTCCTGCACGGGCATCTCCTCGAGCAGGGTCACGATGTGCACGGCCGTCTGCGGCGAGCGTAGGACCGCCATCACGCTGTCGCTCTGGTGCTTGATCGGCCCGACCTTGGCGAGCCCGCCGATCTCGTGCGAGATGTTCAGGAACCGCGCGATCCGCCCGGTCGGCGGGGCGTCCAGCACCACCGCGTCGTACGCCGGGAGATGATCTTTGCCGATGCGGACGACGGCCTCCTTCACCTTGCCGGTGAGGAGCACATCGCGCAGCCCCGGCGCGATCGTCGTCGCGAAGTCGATCGCGCCGATCCGGCGCAGCGTGCGGGCCGGGATGCCGTTCGGGGACAGCTTGTAGAACATGTGCAGGTAGTCGAGCAACGCCTGCTCGGGGTCGATGGCGAGGGCGGAGACCTCACCGTGGTCCGGCGCCACCGCGACCCGCCGCTCGTCGTACGGCAGTGGCGGGGTGTCGAAGAGCTGGGCGATGCCCTGTCGTCCCTCCACCTCGGTGAGCAGAACCCGCTTGCCGCCGGTGGCGAGCGCCAGGGCGAGCGCCGCGGCGACGGTCGTCTTGCCGGTGCCGCCCTTGCCGGTGACGACGTGCAGCCGCACATCAGGGAAGTCGGCCATGACCGCAAGCGTAGGCGCGCGGGGCGGCGGCCGCCGATGACGCTGCATCTCTTGGCGCCATAGGCTCCGCCGATGACGCTGCACCTCGGGGCGCCATAGGCTCCGCCGATGACGCAGTGGGAATACCTGACCGCACCCCTGCTGGTCCACGCGACCAAGCAGATCCTCGACAACTTCGGCCAGGACGGCTGGGAGCTCGTCCAGGTCGTGCCGGGCCCCGGCGGCGGGGACCAGCTGGTGGCATACTTCAAGCGGGTCAAGGGCGGGTCGTGAGCGCGACCGACCGCCTCGCGGTGCTCGGCCTGAGACTGCCACCGGTCGCCGCGCCGGCCGGCAGCTATCTGCCGGCGGTCCGCAGCGGCAACCTGGTCTTCACGTCCGGACAGCTACCGCTGGTCGAGGGGTCGCTGCTGGCGACCGGCAAGGTCGGCGCCGACGTCACCCCTGAACGGGCCAAGGAGCTGGCCGGCACCTGCGTGCTGAATGCGCTCGCGGCCATCGACGCCCTGGTCGGGCTCGACGCGGTCGTTCGCGTCGTGAAGGTGGTCGGGTTCGTCGCCTCGGTTGGCGGCTTCACCGGTCAGCCGGGCGTCGTCAACGGGGCCTCGGAGCTGCTCGGCGAGGTCTTCGGCGACGCCGGGCGGCACGCCAGGTCGGCGGTGGGGGTCGCGGTGTTGCCGCTCGACGCCCCGGTCGAGGTCGAGCTGATCGTCGAGGTCCGCTAGCCCCCGAGACCCGCCGTACGATCCGCGACATGAGTGCTGCCGGCATGCTGCCCCCCGAGCTGGTGCAGCGGGCCCGAGGGCTCGTCGATGGGACCTTCGAGGCCGCGCCGGTGCGCGACGCCGCGACCGTCGTGCTGCTGCGCGACACCGGGACCGGGCCGGAGGTCTATCTTCTGCGACGGGTGCGGGCGATGGCGTTCGCGGCCGGGATGCACGTCTTCCCCGGCGGGTCGGTGGATCAGGCAGACGCGCAGGCGCATGTCCGCTGGGCGGGCCCGGACCCGGCCCAGTGGGCGAGCTGGCTGGGCGCCGACGAGCCGCTGGCCCGGGCGCTGGTCTGTGCGGCGGTGCGGGAAACCTTCGAGGAGTCCGGCGTCCTGCTCGCCGGCCCGTCCGAGGCCGAGCTGCTCGCCGACGTGTCGTCGGACGAGTGGGAGGCCGAGCGGGTCGCCCTGGAGGCCCGCGAGCAGACGCTGTCGCAGCTGCTGGAGCGCCGAGGGCTCGTGCTGCGCTCG
Organism: Frankiales bacterium; assembly: GCA_043721555.1. Lineage (GTDB taxonomy): Bacteria > Actinomycetota > Actinomycetes > Mycobacteriales > SCTD01 > JAYSQK01. The sequence goes on along the minus strand of JAYSQK010000365.1, from coordinate 155 downwards.
GATCTGCTGCGGCCGTTCGCGCACTGGATCACCCCCGAGGTCGAGCCAAAGCGGTTCGACACCCGCTTCTTCCTCGCCGAGCTGCCCGCCGGGCAGGTCTGCCGCGACGTCGGCGGCGAGGCCGACAGCCGGGTGTGGGTGCATCCCCGGACCGC
>JAYSQK010000364.1:0-1840 GCA_043721555.1 Frankiales bacterium | reverse complement strand
AGCGGCCTGGGCGCGGAACAACGCACCCTCGGTGACCTGGTCGCCGACTGCGTCGAAGTTGCCGGCGAGATCGGCATGGATGTACGCCGTACCGAGCAGGGCCGCTGCGGCGAGCACCCCCAGCAGCCGGCTGACCATCCTGATCGGGCTGGGCGTCATGGCCGCTCCTGTCGTCGGTGGTCTGCTCGCAGGGGAGTACGGACAGCGGGGCCTGCGAGTTCAGTGTGGGACGTCTGTGCCCGTTCACCTGCGCTCGCGGTGCTGCACGCCGCGTGTCGGCGTCCAGGACGTGATCACGAGATGGTCCGGTGGCCTGCCGATGTCGGTGTGGGTGACCTCGAGCAGGTCCAGCTGGAAGCGCCGCGGTTCGGTGCGGCTGTCGGTGTCAGCGACGTCGACGGCGCGGCCCGCGAGCTTTGCCTCGCCGAGCCAGCTGCTCGAGTCGTCCTGCGGGGCGTCGTGGGTGGGCGAATGCAGAGCGAAGCGTGGGTCACGACGCAGATCGAGGGCTTTGCGGGAGCCCGGCATCATCGCGAGCACGATGGCCCCGTCGGTGAACTCGACCTCGATGCCGCTGATGCGCGGGGAGCCGTCTCGTCGCAGGGTCGCGACCGTCGCGTGCTTTCGGATGGCGAAGCACCGGCGCACGACGTCGGCAAGCTCGCCGTTGTCTCGGTCGAATTCACCCCACGAGGCCATGGGCTAAGAATGACCGACCCCTGACTCGTGGACGTGCACCGGCTGCGATGACCTCTACCGTGGCGCCATGGCCGACACCGACACCGCCTGGGAACCTCCCCTCGCCGGTACCGAGACCGAGCAGCTCGTCGGGGCGCTCGACCGGCTGCGCACGACGTTCCGCTGGAAGGCCGGCCACCTCGACGCGACCGGGCTGCAGACCCGTATCGGCGGCTCCGGTCTGACGCTCGCCGGCCTGCTCAAGCACCTGGCGTTCGTCGAGGACGTCTCCGTTGCGGCGAAGCTGAGCGGAGCACGTCCAGGCGCGCCGTGGGACGCGACCGACCGGGCCGATTGGGCGTTCACCTCCGCCGCCGATGACAGCCCCCAGCAGCTCTATGCGCTCTGGGACGGCGCCGTCGGACGGTCCCGCAGGCGGCTCGACGCGGCCCTGGCCGACGGCGGACTCGACCAACTCGTGCACGTCTGTGGTCCCGACGGCCAGCACGCCAGCCTGCGCCGGCTCGTCTGCGACCTGATCGAGGAGTACGGCCGGCACACCGGGCACGCCGATCTGCTCCGCGAGGCCGTGGACGGTCTGGTCGGGGAGGACCCGCCCGCTGGCTGGCGCCCGTGACCGAGCCGGCCCCTGGCGGGATGGACCTGGAATGCACCGGCGAGCTCTGGCACTGGCGGGGCCCGTCGCCCTACTACTTCGTCACCGTGCCGGAGCCAGCGAGCCGGCACCTGCACGAGGTGTCGACGGTCGTGACGTACGGCTGGGGGATGATCCCGGTCACGGCGCGGATCGGCGGCACCGAGTGGACGACCTCACTGTTCCCCAAAGATGGGACCTACCTCGTGCCGGTCAAGGTCGCCGTACGCCGGGCCGAGAAACTCGACGAGGGCGACACCGTCACGGTTCGGCTGACCGTAGCCGGCCCGACCTGACGCCGCCAGCCTCTTCGGAGCGGTGACTACCGGCCTGCTCGGGCGGGCCGGGCACGCTGACTGATCCACGTGGCGAAGGTGTCCGTGAGAACCGTTGCCGTGGTCCCGTCGGGGTTCGCGGCGTACGTGCGTTGTCCCCCGCCGGCCGCGTCGGGGCAGCGCTGTCGCACGTATCCATCGGACTCCACGGGAAGGGCGCCCATGAAGCCGT
>JAYSQK010000363.1:0-1596 GCA_043721555.1 Frankiales bacterium | reverse complement strand
GGTGCGGCCTGGACGATCGGTGCGCTTGCCGCCGTCCAAGAGCACTACGGCTGGGATCCCCGCGAGGCCGAGGTCCTGATCGGCACGTCCGCCGGTTCGGTGCTGGTGGCCGGCCTCGCCTGCGGCATCGGCGTCGAGTCACTGCTCGACCATCAGCGCGGCAACAGCGGCGACCCGCGACTGCGGTACGACGCGGACACCGATTCCGGTGGTGCGCTCCCGCCGCTGCCCCGGCCCGGGATCGGCTCGCCGCGCGGGGTGCTGCACTCGGTCCGGCACCCCTTCCGGGTCACGCCGATGGCGGCGCTCGCGGCGATCCTCCCGCAGGGCCGCGGGACGATGGCCCCGGTCGGTCAGCTCGTCGACGGCCTCCTGCCCGGGGGCGGCTGGGCGCCGCATCCCGATGCCTGGACCGTCGCGACGGACTACGACACCGGTGCGCGCACCGTCTTCGGCCGGCCCGGCGCCCCGGTCGCGGGCCTGCGGGACGCGGTCATGGCGTCCTGTGCGATCCCCGGCTGGTACACCCCGATCACGATCGGCGACCGCCGCTACGTCGACGGCGGGGCCTGCTCGCCGGCCTCGGTCGATCTGGTGCTCGGCCTCGACCTCGACGAGGTGGTCGTGCTGTCGCCGATGACCTCGCTGGACTACGACGCCCCGGGCTCGGTCGCCGGCCGGATCGAGCGGCGGGTGCGCCGGCTGGTCACCAAGCGCCTGATCGGTGAGGTGAAGAAGGTCGCCGCGGCCGGCACCAAGGTCACCCTGCTCGGCCCGGGCTCGCAGGACCTGCATGCCATCGGCGCCAACCTGATGGATCCCCGCCGCCGCCGGCGGGTCCTGGACACCTCCCTGCGCACCTCCGCCGCGGCCCTGGCGGGCGACCGCGGACGGTTCGCCGAGACTGCCTAATCTCACCCTGTGCGCATCTACCTCCCGGCCACCCTGCCCGCGCTGCGCTCGCTGCTCGACACGGGCGAGTTCGGCGAGCCACCGCTGCCGGCGTACGCCGTGACGCCGGCGCTGCGCGAGTGGTACGCGATCGGGGACGCCGAGGAGCTCGAGTACACCGTGCTGTCGCTGGCCGCCACCGCCTCGGTGCGGCTGCTGGACGCCGACCAGGATGCCGTCCGGCGGCGCGTCGTGGTGGTGGCCGAGGTGCCGGACGGCTCGGTCGAGCCCGCCGCCCATGTCGATCGGGCCGCGGTCCGGGTCACCACCGGGGTGCCGCTGCGGCTCGTGCAGGCGGTGCACGTCGACGATCCGTCGGCCGTCGCGGACGTGACGGTGGCGGCCGACGCCGTCGTCGAGGCCGACCTCGGCAGCGAGGACGCGGCGTTCCGGCTGGAGGGCGCCGAGGGACACGAGCTGCAGTGGTACGCCAGCCAAGAGATCGGCCCGCTGGTGGAGCTGTCCTAGCAACGGCGGCGGGGCGCCGGGCTCGCGGGCGGCGGGGCGATGCTCGTGCTGGATCGGGCCGCGAACCGCCCGGCGCGTCGCGGCCCGATCCAGCACAGGCGGGCGGCTAGAGCTGCGGGGCGCCGGTCGGGTTGGCCGGGTTGGCCTTGCTGCCGTCGGGATTGAGCGGTCCCGGGA
>JAYSQK010000362.1:0-3494 GCA_043721555.1 Frankiales bacterium | reverse complement strand
CGGCCTGCCGGCCGAGCGGCTTGAGTTGGCGGCGCAGCTCGACGGTCAGGTCCGACAGCCGGGTGAGGTTGGCCTGCATCGCGTCGAGCTTGCGGAGCGCCTTCTCCTTGCGCTTTTTGTGCTTCAGTACGCCGGCCGCCTCCTCGATGAAGGCCCGGCGGTCCTCGGGCCGGGCCGACAGCACCGCGTCGAGCTGGCCCTGACCGACCACGACGTGCAGCTCCCGGCCGATCCCGCTGTCGCTCATCAGCTCCTGGACGTCGACGAGGCGGCAGCGGTTGCCGTTGATGCCGTACTCACTGGCCCCGTCCCGGAACATCAGCCGGGTGATGCTCACCTCGGCGTACTCGATCGGCAGGGCCCCGTCGGTGTTGTCGATCGTCAGGGTCACCTCGGCCCGGCCGAGCGCAGGCTTGCCGGGCGTGCCGGCGAAGATGACGTCCTCCATCTTGCCGCCGCGCAGCGCCTTGGCGCCCTGCTCGCCGAGCACCCAGGCGATCGCGTCTACCACGTTGCTCTTGCCCGAGCCGTTCGGTCCGACCACGCAGGTGATGCCGGGCTCGAAACGCAGGGTCGTCGGGGACGCAAAGGACTTGAAGCCCTTGAGCGTGAGGCTCTTGAGGTGCACGTCTCGCCTGTCGGTCGGCCGGTTCTGGCAAGCAGGGGGAAGGCCGGAACGACCCTACCGGCGGCCGGCCGGGCGGCCGGGCAGCACGCCGCCCCGGTGCGTCGCGGAGTCGGACGACTCCAGCCGGCGCAGCACCAGGGTCTGCTGGATCCGCAGCCGCCTGAGCCTCCTGGCCCGGCGTACGGCGTCGGGGCTCATGCGTGCGGCTCGCGGACGGGGCAGGCCGAGCCCTTCGCGGCGGCGAGCCGCTCGAAGTGCCACGGCTCGTTGTCGTAGCGCCGGCACAGCCCGAACCGCACGCCGTGCCGCTCCAGCCAGCCGGCGCCGGCCGGCGGCCCGACGTCGACCGCCAATCCGCGTTCGTGCCGGCTGCGGCCGGGCGGCAGCACCCATCGGCTGGCCGCCCGCTCCGAGCCGTACTTCGCGACGGCGGCCTCGAACAGCGCGCGCTGGTCGGCGTAGCTGCGCCAGCCCGAGGTGACCGACAGCTCGACCCCGGCGCGGCTGGCTTCGGCCCGCGCGCGGGTGACGGCCCGCAGCAGCGCCGGGTCGAGGTGGGCGGTGTCCCCGGTGCCGGTCGGGGCCTGCGGCAGCACCGGGACGGCGCTGGACGCGGCACTACCTCCGGCCGGCGCCACGAGCACGACCGTCCCGGCGGCGACAGCGACGAGGCCGCCGGTCAGGGCCATCACCAGCCGGCGCGTCATGCCGGCCGGCGGACGAGCGGCAGTCGGGACCGGGTGAGCAGGGCGGCGGCGAGACCGGCGACGAGCGGCACGACCAGAACGGTGACGAGCAGGTTGGTCCAGGGCAGCACGAGCGGGTGGCGCTCGACGAGGGCGAGGCTGTTGTCGGAGTTCAGCGAGCGCAGGATCGCGATGGCGGGCACCAGCCCGGCGACGACGCCGAGCAGGGTGCCGAGCCCCGCCGTCATCGCCGACTGGAATCCGGCCAGGGCGCGCCGCACCGTCGGCGTCGCCCCGATCGCCGCGAGCGTGGCCAGGTCGGCCCGGCCGTCGGCCGCCGCCAGGCCGGTGGCGATGCCGGAGGCGCCAAGGACCAGGATGGCGCTGCCGACCAGCAGGGCGAGCAGGCCCGGCCCGTAGCGCCCCTGGTAGCCCCGCTCGATGTAGAGCGTGGACTGCACGCCCAGGTTGGCCACGGCCGCGCTGGCCCGGTCTCGTTCCTTCGCCGTGGGCTGGTGGCCCAGGGCCGCAACCAGCCCGCTCACCGTGGGGGTCAGGCCGAGCCGGGCGGCCGCCGGCGGCGAAAGAATGACGTAGCCAAGGCGGTTGTCGGGCAGGACACCGGCGGCAAAACGGAACGGCTTTCCTTGCGTGCCGGACGGATCGTTTGACGGACGCAACGTGATTAGGACGGTGCCAGCGCTGCTCACGTTGGCATCGGGAGCGAGCACGCCACCGGCGCGCAGGACGCGGTCGGCCTCGTCGCGGCGGACACCCGTCAGCAGCGCTGCGGTCTCGGCGTCCCCAACGACCAGAGGGGGGACGAGCGCGCTCGTCCCGCCCTCGAACCGGCAGCGCCGGTCGTTCCTGTGAGAGGAGACGTCCGCCCTCGTGGGGGCGTGGTCGAGCCGGTTGAGCGGGCAGACTTTGTCCACCGGCCGGTCGACGTCAGGGGAGGGCACGTCCGGGCTGGTGCTGTACACAGAGCGGATCGGCACGGCCCCGGTCACCGGCAAGGTGCGCCGCAGCTCGGCCTCCACCTGCGCGAGGCGCCCGCGGTCCTTGTCGTCGTTGAAGGGGACCACGGCGGTGCGACTCATGGCGGTCGGGGTGTAGCGGTTCTCGTCGTACCGGTCAAGGCTCGCGACGTAGGTGGCCACCGCGGTCGAGCCAGCCACCGCGGCGAGGACGGCGGCGACCACCGGCGCCGTCCGGGCCCGGTTGCGGGCGGCGTCGCGCAGGGCGAGCCGTGGGGTCGCGCTCAGCAGCGGGCCGAGCCGGCCGACCAGGCCGATCAGCGCCGGCGTGGTCGCCACCAGGCCGAGCTCGGCGACGGCCGAGCCGGCCAGCAGCACGAGCGCGTCGCGGCGCTGGGCGCCGTACATCGCGAGGAGTGCGCCGGCGACAGCGGCAAGAACACCGAGGACCGGCACCCGCTTGGGCGTGCGCACGGCGCCCCGACGCCCGGTCAGTGCGGCGACCACGTCCTGGCGGGACGCGGTGCGGGCCGGCAGGACGGCCGCGAGCAGGGCGGTGACGACGCCGACAGCTGCGATCGCGAGCAGCTCGATCGGTCGAGCCTCGAACGGCCCCGGGACAGTGGTGTTGATGCGCCCCAGCAACCGGACGAGCAGGGCACCGAGACCCGTGCCCAACGCGATACCGACGACGCCGCCGACAGCGCCGAGGACGAGACCGCCAGCCAGGACGGCCCGTCGGACGTCGCGGCGATCCGCGCCGGTTGCAGCAAGCAGGGCCAGCTCACGGCCGCGCCGCTTGGCCCCGACGGCAAAGGCGGGACCGGCGAGCAGCACGACCTCGAGCAAGGCCATGCCGACGACGATCACGACGATGGCCAGGGTTCGGACGCCGCCCTGGCTGCCACTGGGGTTGCTCGGCAACGGCGTGCCGGGGAGCTTGTGCCGCGGGTAGATCACGATGCCGTGCGCGTTCGCTCTACGGACGTCGTCCCAGACGAGCGGGCGGGGCGTCTTGACGAGCAACCGCAACTGCGCTGCGTCCCCTGGGGCCGGCAGCCACCCCGGATCGATGAGGGCCGTGCGCGCATCGGTGGTGGAGGCGTCGTCGAGCAGGCCCACCACCGTCAGCGCGATGCCCTTGGGGGCGAAGACCCGGTCGCCGACGTGCACGCCCAGCCGGGACGCCAGCGCGGTTGTCAG
>JAYSQK010000361.1:0-5689 GCA_043721555.1 Frankiales bacterium | reverse complement strand
AGCAGCGGCGCGAACAGGTCCCCGTCGGCCGCGACCCGGGCCAGCACGTCGTCGCTGCTGAAGACCAGATCGTCTGCTTTACAGCACATCTCGACCTCGGCCCAGGTGACGGGGGTCGACACGGTTGGCGTCGACTTCGCCCGCAGCGAGTAGACGCTGACCGTCGTCTTGGCCGGGCTGTTCTGCGACCAGTCGACCAGTACCTTGCCCCTGCGCAGGTCTTTGGCCATCCGGTGCACCACCAGGTCGGGCTGCTCCTGCTCAAGCTGCTGCGCAAGGGTCTTGGCGTAGCTCGAGGTGTCCGGCTCCTGCGCGCGGGCGTAGACCTGCAGACCCTTGCTGCCGCTGGTCTTGGCGAGCGGCGCGAGACCTGCTGCCTCGAGCAGCGGTCGCAGCAGCAGCGCCACCTGGCAGCACTCGATGATGCTCGTCCCCGGTCCTGGGTCGAGGTCGAAGACGACGAGATCAGGCCCCTGGCCGCCGATCCGCCACATCGGCGTGTGCAACTCGAGGGTCGCGAGGTTGGCGACCCAGACGAGCGCGGCGAGGGAGTCGACGACGGCGTAGTCGATCGTCTCGCGCGCCTTGGTCGAGCCGGGGCTCGCGATGCGCTCGGTCCGGAGCCAGGCCGGCCGGTGCGACGGCGCGTTCTTCTCGAAGAACGAATGCCCCTGCACCCCATTCGGCCAGCGCTTGAGGGTCAGCGGCCGGTCGGCCAGGTGCGGCAGCAGCACCGGCGCGATCCGGGTGTAGTAGTCGAGCACCTGGCCCTTCGTGAACCCGTCCGGATAGAGCACCTTGTCCAGGTTGGACAGCGACAGCTGCCGCCCCTCGACGTCGACGGCGATCCGCTCGCTCACGGTTCCCTCTCGATCAGCGCAGGGTCCAGATCGTCCCGCAGTCCCTTGTACGACGGATGCCGCAGCCTGCCCTGACTGGTCCATGCCGTGAAGTCGACGTCACAGACGAGCACTGGCTCGACCCACCGAGCGACGCGGGCGTGCTCGCGGGGCACCGCTCCGTCGTACGCCGGGGTAGGGCGGGCCAGTGGAGCGAGCCGGTCGGCCAGCCGGCGGAGCGCCGCAGCGTCGAAGCCGGTGCCCACATGCCCGGCGTACAGCAGACCACCCTCGCCGTGGACGCCCAGCAGCAGCGAACCGATCGCGCCGGCGCGACCCCCCTCCCCGGGCTGCCAGCCGCAGATGACGGCGGACTGGCGGCGGACGTGCTTGACCTTGATCCAGGCCTCGGAGCGCCGGCCCGGCTCATAACGGCTGTCCCGGCGCTTGGCCACGACGCCTTCCAGGCCTTGCGCCCGGGTCGAGGCGAGCAGATCGGCCCCGCCGCCGAGGAACGCCGGCGGCGCCTCGAGGTCGAGCTGGTCGAGGACCCCGCGCCGCTCGTCGTAGGTCGAGCTCAGCAGCGAGGTGCTGCTCACGTGCAGGACATCGAACGGCAAGAAGGTGACCGGTGCGGCAGCGAGCAGCGCCGCCGAGGGGCCGCGGACGTGCATCCGCGACTGCAGGAGCCCGAAGTCCGGCCGCCCAGCCACGCCGAGCGCGACGAGCTCGCCGTCGAGCAGCACCCCCTCCGGGTAGCCGCGCAGCTCCGGGTAGCCGGCGGTGATGTCGTTGCCGGCCCGGCTCGTCGCGGTCACGATCCCGCCCTGGACGGCGACGAGGGCCCGGACGCCGTCCCACTTCACCTCATACGCCCAGCCGTCGGTGGTCGGCAGCTGACCCGTCGTCGCAAGCATCGGCAGCAGTCCGCGGGGCAGCACGACGACAGCCTGCCCGCTCCGGACGCGTTCAGCGGGCCTGTCCCGGCGTACGGTCTGGACGGTGCGGCAGCGATCGAGGGGGTAGGGGAGCGACGTGAGATCGATCTGGAAGGGCGCGATCAGCTTCGGGCTGGTGACGATCCCGGTGAAGCTCTACAGCGCCACCGAGGAGAAGGACGTCTCGTTCCATCAGGTCCGCCGCACCGACGGCAGCCGGATCAAGTACAAGCGGGTCGCCGCGGTGGACGGCGAGGAGGTCGCCTACGGCGACATCGCGAAGGGCTATGAGCTGCCGACCGGCGAGACGGTCGTGCTGACCGACGACGACTTCAAGGACCTGCCGCTCACGACGAGCCGGGCGATCGACGTCCTCGAGTTCGTCCCGCTCGAGCAGGTCGATCCGATCTATTTCGCCAAGAGCTACTACGTCGAGCCGGACAAGACGGGCGTCAAGCCCTACGTGCTGCTCCGGGACGCGCTCGAGCGGTCCGGGCAGGTCGCGGTCGTCAAGGTCGCGCTGCGCAGCCGCGAGTCGCTCGCCACCTTGCGGGTCCGGGGAGGCGTCTTCGTGCTCGAGACGATGCTGTGGCCGGACGAGGTGCGCGCGCCGGAGTTCGACTTCCTGTCCGAGCAGGTCGAGGTCCGGCCGCAGGAGCTGGCGATGGCCGGCAGCCTGATCGAGACGTTGACCGGCGACTTCGACCCGGGCCGCTATAAGGACTCCTACCGCGAGGCGCTGCAGGCGGTGATCGACGCCAAGATCGCGGGTCGGGAGGTCGTCCAGCCCGACGCGGGCCAACCCACGAGCGGCACCGTCGTCGATCTGATGGCGGCCCTGCGGGCGAGCGTCGCGGCCGCCAAGGCCGGTCGCGGGGAGGCCTCCGGCGACGAGCCGCCCGCTCGGCGTGCTGCCAAGCAGAAGACCACCTCCAAGGCCGCCGACGCCGCCAAAGCACCTGCTTCGCGGAAGGTGCCGGCCAAGAAGACCGCGCCGCGGCGTACCGCCTGATCCTCAAGGGCGCCGCCGCGGGTGCCGACCCCAAGACCATTGCCCCTGCGTCCTGGAGCCCTGTGATGACCGCTGTCGAGCATCGTGCCCTCGTGGCTGCGCTGCGCGCGGTCCCGGGCGTGAGCGACGCGGGGGTCGAGCCGGACGACGAGGGTGGGATGGGCCTGCTGCGGCTGGGCCTCGAGCCAGGGGTCGACGAGGCGGAGGTCGCCAGCACGGTTGGCCGGCTGCTTCGTGAGCAGTTCGGCCTCGGCGTCGACGCCGACCGGGTGCAGGTCGTCGAGGAGTCCGAGCAGGCGCACGGGGAGATCCCGGACCAGCGGGTCGCGTTGCGACCGGCGATCACCCGGATGCACCTGGTCTCCTCCGGGCTCGAGGTCACGGCCACCGTGTCACTGTCGTCGGGGGAGCGCATCACGGCGGGGGAGGCCCGCGGGTCTGCCTCGCAATCGGGCGTGCACCGGGCGGTTGCCAACGCCACGCTGCGGGCGGTGGAGGAGCTCGTCGACGGTCAGGTTCGGTTCGAACTGGACCACCTCGAGGTGTCGCCGATGGGCAACGAGCGGACCGTGGTCGTCGCCCTGACCTTGCTGTCGGCACGCGGCACCGAACGCCTCACCGGCGCTGCGGCGGTCCGGGAGGACGTCCGACAAGCCGTCATCAGGGCCACCCTCGACGCGCTGAACCGTCGCGTTGAAGTGCTGCTCGGCTGAGCCACCGATACGTTCGGGCGGTGACCTCGACGGTGTGCCTGCAGGGCGGCGGTGAGTTCTCACCCGGCTGCCGGACCATGGACGCCGAGCTCGTACGCCGGGCCAACGGCCGCGTGGTCGTCAGCGCCCTGGCCGGCTCGCCGGGCAGTGACTACCGGACCGCGACCGCCAACGGGGTCCGGCACTTCCGCGCACTCGGTGCCGCCGATGTCGTGGGGGCGCCCGACGCGCGCGACGAGCCGGTGGCGGCGATCGACGTCCTGCGCTCGGCCCGGCTGCTCGTGCTGCCCGGTGGGTCCCCGACCCGGCTGCTCGAGGCGCTGCAGCAGACCGCCGTGGGGCAGCTGGTCGCCGAGTTGCTCGCGGACGACGGTGTCGTGATGGGAGCCAGTGCCGGCGCGATGGTGCTGTGCCCCTGGACGGTCCTGCCGGATCGGCGGGGCGCCCAGGGCCCAGTCGTCGAGCCGGGCCTGGGCCTGGTCCCGGCAGTCGTGGTGCTCCCGCACTGGCGGGCCGGCTCCGACCGCGCTGACTGGGAACGGGCCATCCAGGCAAAGGCGGGTGACGGGGTGCAGCTGCTGGGGTTGCCGGAGGCGTCAGGGGTCATCGTCGAGGGCACCAGCTTCACCGCGGTCGGCCAGTCACCCAGCCGGCTCATCAGTCAGGGCCGCGATCTCGCGATCGGTGAGCGGTGGGACGCGGCGTGAGCCGGACCGACGTACGCCTGTCCGCCGAGCAGCTCCCGGCGCTCGACGGGCTCCTCCCGCCCTGGCCCGGGCAGGACGTGGCAGGCGTGTTCGTTCGGACCGCCCCCGGCCCGGCGACCGGCGGTGAGCCGGCGTTGTTCGTGCACGGCCTCGGCGGCTCGTCGACGAACTGGACCGACCTGATGGGCCTGCTCGCGGGCCGGCTCGACGCCAGCTCCCTGGACCTGCCCGGCTTCGGGCGGTCCGCGCCGCCCGCCAACGGCCGGTACTCGCTCGGCACGCACGTGCGGGCCGTCGTCCGGCTGTTGGAGGAACAGGCCCGCGGACCGGTCCACCTGTTCGGCAACTCCCTCGGTGGGGCGGTGTCGACCCGGGTGGCCGCTTGGCGACCGGACCTCGTGCGCACCCTGACGCTGGTCTCGCCCGCGCTGCCGTCGCTGACGCCACCGCGCGGCAGTGACCCGCGCCTGCCGCTGTTGTTGCTGCCTGGTCTGGCCAAACTCGCCGGGCGACGGCTGGCCCGGCGGACCCCGCTGCAGCGCGCGCAGGCGGTGCTTGCGCTCTGCTACGGCGATCCGACGACGATCCCGCCGCAGCGGTTGCAGGAGGCCGCTGACGAGGTTGCCCGCCGGCTGACCCTGCCCTACGCCGATGCGGCCTTCACCGGCTCGCTGCGAGGGCTGATCCGTTCGTTCGTCGAGCGTGGTCCACGCAACATCTGGCGACAGGCCGGCAGCGTGCAGGCGCCGACCCTGCTCGTCTGGGGGACCGAGGACCGGCTTGTCGACGTGTCGATCGCCCCGCGTGCGCTCGCCACGTTTCCGCGCGCCCGGCTGCTGATCCTGCCGGGCGTGGGCCACGTGGCCCAGCTCGAGCGGCCTGAGACGGTCGCGCGCGCCTTTCTCGCCCTGCGCGAGGACGTCGAAGTTGACCGCGCCGCAGTAGCTCGAGCGCTGCCGGCGGTCGGGCCGGCGGGTGGCTCGTCTGGGTCCGTCCCGTCCTGAGCGGACCAAGACCTGCCGGCCGTGACGCCGACCGACCCTGACGCCGACCGGCCTGATCCAGATGTGCCCTGATCCCGACTTGCGCCGACGCAAGGCATCCCGATGACCTGGCCACGGATGAGCGCCGGGGCCGTCGCCCAGCTTCCCGGTGCGGCGGGCTGTGCCCGGGCATGCCTTTGCGGCCCAGGGGGTGCTGGGCCGGTCGGGGCGGGGTCATCTGGGTGGTCCGGCGCCGACGAGCGGGTTGTCGGTGGGGGTGTTGAGCCAGCCGGCTGCGGTCATGACCCGGCCGTGGGTACAGCCCAGCTGGTGTTGTTGGTCGTGCAGTTGGTGGTGGTGTTGGTGGCACAGCAGGACGAGGTTCGTCAGGTTGGTGGGGCCGCCGTTGGCCCAGTGGATGACGTGGTGGGCTTGGCATTGCGAGGGTGGTCGGTGGCAGCCGCGGGCGACGCAGTGCTGGTCTCGGGCGACCAGCG
>JAYSQK010000360.1:0-4502 GCA_043721555.1 Frankiales bacterium | reverse complement strand
TGAGCAGGCCGGCGCAATCCCAGGCCGTGCGGAGGGGCGTCGTGATCCACAGACCACTCGGTCGGCGGACGAAGTCGGCTCGATCGAGCCGCAGCCGGTGCCGAAGGAGCTCGTCGCGTGGTGTCCCAGTTGTCGAGGCAGGCCCCCTGCGTACGCCGAGACCGGCGCGGCTGTGCACGTCGTGCAGCAGTCGCTCGGTAGCACCCGTTGCGGGGTCGTCGTCGTCAACGAGTGGGAGTTGCCAGACCCGGGCCGCGGTACGGCCGCACGCCACAGCTCGTATCAGCATGGCCTGACTGCCGTCGGAACGAGGCTTACCGACAGCAAAGGGCTGTCCGCTGCCGCCGCTCGCGAGCACTCCGGCAAGGGCTCGCTGCTCCGGGGCGAGGAGATAGCCCCCATCGGCGTAGACACCGGAGAAGACCACCTGCCAGAGGCCGGTCTCGAGCAGCCGCCTCACGACGTGCCGGGACGTGCAGGCGAGGGCCTCGCCGCGGGTCCAGACGCCGAGGTTGCCCGAACCGAGCGCGGTGAGATCAGTCATCGGAGCAGCCTGTGTGAAGGACCTGGCCCGCGGTACCGCTGCTCAGAATCTGTGGACAGCGCCGGCTCGTGCTGGATCGCGCCGCGAAACGCCCGGCGAGTTGCGGCCGGATCTAGCACAAGGGGTCGGGGGCCGGGGGCGGGTCGGGCGCGGGCCGGGACCGGTCGGGTGCGGTCCGGCGGCACGGGCGGGGGTGGAGGTGGCGGGACGGACCTGCCGGGTTCACGGGTGGCACGTAGCCTGGTCGCATGCCGGTCGAGAGCCTGTTCCCGCGCCTCGAGGCGCTGCTGCCCCAGGTCAGCAAGCCGATCCAGTACGTCGGGGGAGAGCTGAACAGCCAGGTCAAGGATTGGGACGCGACCGACGTCCGGTGGTGCCTGATGTACCCGGACGCCTACGAGGTCGGCCTGCCCAACCAGGGCGTCATGATCTTGTACGAGGTCCTCAACGAGCTGCCGCGAACCCTGTGCGAGCGGGCCTACGCCGTGTGGCCGGACCTCGCGGGGTTGATGCGGGCGGGCGGCGTCCCGGCGTTCACCGTCGATGCGCACCGGCCGGTGAAGGCGTTCGATGTGCTGGGGATCAGCTTCGCGACCGAGTTGGGCTACACCAACATGCTCGAGGCGCTCGACCTCGCCGGCATCCCGCTGCACGCGAAGGACCGGACCGCTGAGCACCCGATCGTGCTGGCGGGTGGTCACGCGGCGTTCAATCCCGAGCCGATCGCGGACTTCATCGACGCTGCGGTGCTCGGCGACGGCGAGCAGGCCGTCATCGAGATGACCGACATCCTGCGCCGGGCCAAGCGCGCCGGACTCACCCGCGAGCAGACACTGCTCGAGCTGGCCAAGAGCGGCGGCGTCTACGTACCGCGCTACTACGACGTCGACTACCTGCCGGACGGCCGGATCGCGCGCGTCGCACCCAACCATCCGGACGTGCCGTTCCGGGTGCACAAGCGCACCGTCATGGACCTCGACGAGTGGCCCTATCCCAAGACCCCGTTGGTCCCGCTCGCCGAGACGGTGCACGAGCGGATGAGTGTCGAGATCTTCCGCGGCTGCACCCGCGGTTGCCGGTTCTGCCAGGCCGGGATGATCACCCGGCCCGTGCGGGAGCGCTCGATCACCGGCATCGGCGAGATGGTCAAGGCGGGCCTCGAGGCGACCGGCTATGAAGAGGTCGGTCTGCTGTCGCTGTCGAGTGCGGACCATTCCGAGATTGCCGACATCGCAAAGGGTCTCGCCGACCGCTACGAGGGCACCCAGACGTCGCTGTCGCTGCCCAGCACCCGGGTCGATGCGTTCAACATCGACCTGGCCCAGGAGCTCAGCCGCAACGGCCGCCGGTCCGGCCTGACGTTCGCCCCCGAGGGCGGTTCCGAACGGCTGCGCAAGGTCATCAACAAGATGGTGACCAAGGACGACCTGGTCAACACCGTCACCGCCGCGTACGGCGCGGGCTGGCGGCAGGTGAAGCTGTACTTCATGTGCGGCCTGCCGACCGAGACCGACGAGGATGTCCTGGAGATCGCCGAGATGGCCCGCGAGGTGATCCGGGCGGGGCGCCAGGTCACCGGAACCCGGGACGTCAAGTGCACGGTGAGCATCGGTGGTTTCGTGCCGAAGGCCCATACGCCGTTCCAGTGGGCCGCCCAGGCTGACGCTGAGACGATCGACCGCCGGCTCAAGCTGCTCCGCAACGCCATCAACGACGACAAGAGCACCGCCAAGGCGATCGGCTACCGCTACCACGACGGCAAGCCCGGAACGATCGAGGGCCTGCTGTCCCGGGGTGACCGCAGGGTCGGTCGGGTGATCGAGCGGGTGTGGCGCGACGGCGGGAAGATGGACGGCTGGAGCGAGCACTTCTCCTACGACCGGTGGGCCACGGCGGCCGAGCAGGAGCTGGCGCCGTTCGGGCTCGATCTCGCCTGGTACACCACCCGCGAGCGCGGCGAGCTCGAGGTGCTGCCGTGGGACCACCTGGACTCCGGGCTCGACAAGGAATGGCTCTGGGGCGACTGGCAGGACGCGCTCGCCGAGACCGACCTCGACGACTGCCGCTGGATCCCCTGCTTCGACTGCGGCGTCTGCCCGGAGATGGGCACCGAGATCCAGGTCGGCCCGACGGGTAAGACGCTGCTTCCGTTGACCGTGGTCTAGGTGGCCCGGCAGCCACCCGGCGCGCCGCCACCGCCCGCGGTGCAGAAGCTCCGGTTGCGCTACACCAAACGCGGTCGGCTGCGCTTCACCTCACACCGGGACATCGCCCGCGTCTTTGAGCGGGCGCTACGCCGCGCCAAGGTGCCGATGGCCTACAGCGCCGGGTTCTCCCCGCATCCCAAGGTCAGCTGGGTCGGTGCGGCGGCGACCGGCGTCGCCAGCGAGGCGGAGTACGTCGAGATCTCCCTGGCCGAGCGGCGCGACCCCGATCAGGTGCGGGTGGCGCTCGACGCGGCGCTGCCGGCCGGGATCGACCTCGTCGAGGCGGTCGAGGCGCCCGTCGGGACGTCGCTGCCCGACCGGGTCCAGGCCAGCTCGTGGGAGGTGCGCCTGCCGCAGGTCGACCAAGAGGCCCTTGCCGGGGCGGTGGCCGCGTTCCTGGCGGCGGACACCGTCGAGGTCGAGCGAATGACCAAAGATGGTCGGCGGCGATTCGACGCGCGGGCCGCCGTCGTGTCGATGGGCACCGCCGGTGATGCGGCCTGTGCGATACTTCGCGTGGTCGTACAGCACGTGACGCCTGCCGTTCGGCCCGACGACGTCCTTTCCGGTCTCCGCGCAGTGAGCGACCTGGTGACGCCGGTGCCGCCAGCGGCAACCCGGCTCGCACAGGGCCCGCTCACCGCGGACGGCGAGGTCGCCGACCCGCTCGCACCCGATCGTCAGGTCGGGGAAACGCGATAGGTCAGCGAGGTCGGCGGCGCGCGGCCCCCGGGTCGAGCGCATTCCCAGACTTGCACCGGCGTCGGCCGACCGGCCGACCCGGCTCGATCCCACCCGGGTCGCCGTGACCGCGTCGCGCGGCGGCCGGACCGGAGCACCGTGCTCGACGACGAGTCGACCGACAGCACCACCCCAGCACCCCCCGCGGACAAGCCGGTGAAGGCGGTCCGCCGCCGCGCCACCAAGGCGACGGCCGCCCCGAGCCCGGCGCCGGACGCACCCCCGGCGGTCGCCGAAGCGAGTCCCGACGAGCCTGGCGAGGGCGCTGTCGTACCCGCCAAGCGGGTCCGTAAGGCCCCGGCCAAGAAGGCAGCCGCCCCCCGCAAGCGCGTGACGAAGGCCGCCGCCCCGTCGGTCGGCGAGGACGACGAGGCCCCCCTGGCGGCCCGTGACGACGTGAGCCGCCCGGCGTTCGCCGCCGAGCCCGAACTCGAGCCCGAGCCCGAGCAGCCGGCACCGGCGACCCGTCGCCGCAGCCGGGCCCCGGCGGTCGTGGTGACCTTCCAGGCGCCGGAGGCGACCGCGGCCGCGCCGTCGGCCAAGGTTGCCGGCCTGGACGCGCCCGCCGCTGCTGAGGCCGAGCCCGAAGCGGACGCCCCCCGCCGTCGGCGCCGCGCCGGGACCGCCGGCGCGGTCAGCCCTTCCGACCTGCTGCCGACCCTGCTCGAACCCGAGCCCGCGCCGGAGCTTGCCGCCGACGCCGCTGAGGACGACGACGAGGACGACACGACCGCCCCGCGTCGCCGGCGGGGCCGCCGGGGCCGTGGCCGCCGGCCCGAGGGCGAGGCCGGTGAGCCGACCGACGGCGACACCGACGCCACCGAGCCGGCGCAGGACGGCGATGCCGCCGACGCAGCCGAGGACGACGACGGCCCGGCCGGCACCCGCCGGCGGCGTCGTCGGCGCCGCGGCGGCAGCGGCGGGGGAGCCGCCGGCGAGGACGGCGAGCCCGGCGACGTCCCGACCGTCGTGCACGTCCGCGAGCCACGCGAGCGAGCCCCACGGGCGCG
>JAYSQK010000359.1:0-2166 GCA_043721555.1 Frankiales bacterium | reverse complement strand
GGTTTCTGCGCCCGGCCGCATGAACATCACGGCCACGCAGGCCAACGCCCAGACGGTCCATACAGAGATCAGGTGACGGCTTTCGAACCGGCCGGCATCAGCGCGGCCCGCACGCTGGATGCTTCTACTCGTCGTAGAAGCAGTAGCCGGCACCGCGCACCGTCTCAATCGGGGGAGTGGGCTGGAGCTTGGAGCGCAGCCGGCGTACGCACACGTCGACGACATTGCTGCCGGGGTCGAAGTCCAGGTCCCAGATGTCGTGGAGCAGCTCCTCGCGCGAGCACACGTCGTTGGTACGACGCATCAGGTGAGCCAGCAGGGCGAACTCGCGCCCGGTCAGGCTTACCGACCCTTGGGCGGTGAGCGCGCGGCGTCTGTGCAGGTCGAGCTTCACACCGCCAACCACGAGATAGCGCTGCTCACCGGTCGGCGCTGGCAACGTGTGGTCCAGGTGCCGTCGGATGCGCGCAGACAGCTCGGTAGCCGAGAAGGGCTTGGCGACGACGTCCACCGCGCCCTGATCGAGCGCCTGGACCCGGGCGGCGATCTCGGTGACGGCAGTCAGGACGATGACCGGCGGGCTGGGTTCGCGCTGCTTCAAGTCGCTGAGGACTTCAAGGCCGCTACGCCGCGGCATGACCAGGTCGAGCAGCACCAGGTCCACGTCACGACAGTCGAGCTGGTCCAGCGCAGCTTGACCGTCGGGCGCCTCAAAGACGGTATGGCCGAGTGCCGAAAGCGACCGGTTCAGAACGGTGCGGATACGCGGTTCGTCATCCACCACAAGCAAGGCGGCCATGGATGACCCCTCCCTTTCTTCCACGAAGGCCGGCCGGATGGTCCGCCACACGCAACTGAGTCGCTCACTCAAGGTAAAGAGTAGGTAAGCCTGACCTCAATGGTCATTGGCATGACTCTTCCCTCGGCCGAATGTATGAGGTCGGCAGCGCGACCCATCAGTCGCCGGGTGAGACTCCCCAGGCACGGTTGCCGTGCAACACGCTCCGGGGAAACGAATCAAAACCGTTGTACGCCAACGCTTTTGGTCTTCAACGTGGTGTGCACCGACCTCGTAAACTGCCACCGAAAATGACGGCTGTATGACCGTCGGCTCACCAGTTCGTGACCGCCGGGTGGTCGCAGATAACGCCGACATGACCGTGCATGAACGTTGCATGAGGTGACTGTCCGTTCGCCCGGGGCCGGGGTTTGGCAGCTCAACACTCCACTCATGGGCAACACATTGGAGGTCGTCATGGCACGTTTGGTCACCCGCGGTCGTGCGGTACTTGTGGTATTGGCAGCTCTTGCCATGGTCGCCGCCCAGTTCACGGTGCCGCCCTGGGCACCGCGAGCTGCGGCGGCGGTGCCGGCGGTGCCTGGCGGCATCACCTTGCAGGTGATGAGCGCCCGGTCGGTGAACACCAACACCGCCACGACAGTTGGCCGGTTCGTGCAACAGGGCGATGCGATCTTGAAGTACAAGTGGTTGATCAACCTGGATGATGTAGGTAACCCCGGCACTGCGCTCAACCAGGGCACCCAGGCCTGCCTGCCGGCGTCCGCAACCGATGGTGTCGGTGTGAGTATCGGCAGCGCGGACCCGGCCTTTGCCGACACCTGCCAGTGGCCCTCGGTCCGCAACACCTCGGGGCAGGCGCCCATCATCGCTCAAGGCAACGAGACGGACCTGAGCTCGACCAAGGCGCTGGCGAACCTCCCGGCCGGCAAGTACCTCATCTCGGTGCTCTCGGACGGCTTCAAGATCGACGGTCAGCACTTCACCGTCGCCGATGGTCAGAGCCCATTCCTTGCTGATGGCACGACCGCGAACCCCGCCGCAAGGGTGACCGTCCAGATGAACCCGACGCCGCTGCCGCTGACCACGCTGCGGATTCAGGTCTTCAACGACAACCAGCCGGTCGACGCGACCTACGAGGTCGGCGCCGAGGACGGCCTGTCCGGCTTCACCGCACATCTGTCGGATGTCTTCGGCACCGTCGGGACGGACTACTACACCAACCCGCTGTGCACCAAGTACATGCACACGTTGCCGGGCGGAACCCTGTCACCCGACGCTGTCAGCCCGAACGCGCCGATCGCCTTTGACAACGCCGGCAAGGCCGTCGTCGACCCTGCCTCCGTCGGTAGGTGTGTCAGCGACGC
>JAYSQK010000358.1:0-2559 GCA_043721555.1 Frankiales bacterium | reverse complement strand
TCGAGGTCACCCTCGTCGGTCACCAGGTTGAGCACCGCAAGGCCGAACCCGAGCCGGTCGACGACGGCCTGGGTGACCTGGGCGAGGGTCTGCCGCAGGTCCAGCGACGAGCCGAGCCGACTGGCGACGTCGGTGAGCAGGGCGGCGGTGTGCGCCGGGACACTGACCAGCCCCGGCTCCACCCGGTGAGGCTAGCGAGCCGCCCTCGCCGGGGCCTCGGCGTCGGCCGCCGGCACGTCACGCAGACCGAACAGCGGGCTGAAGATGACCCACAGCACCGAGAGCGACCCACCGGTGGCCGCGACGTACAAGGTGGGGCGGATCCCGATGACGGTCGCGAGCGCGCCGCCGGCGAGCGCGCCGAGCGGCATCACGCCCCAGACGATGAAACGGGTGGAGGCGTTCATCCGGCCGAGCAGATGGCGGGGCGTGACCGCCTGCCGGTAGGACACCTGCGAAACGTTGTAGATCACCGCCATGACACCGGTGGCGAAGCCGGACACCGAGATGAGAAGCACCCCCCAGCCGGGGAACGCCGAGGGCCCGGCGTACAGGAAGGGGATGACGACGAGCTCGGACAGCCAGATGATCCGGGCGCTGCCGACCGCCCTGGTGACCCGCGCGCAGAGCGCCGCGCCGGTGAGCCCGCCCAACGCGCCGAGGGCGAAGACGACGCCGATGACGGTCGGGCTCGCGTGCAGCACCCGCACCAGGAAGACGATCTCGAGTGAGGCCCACATCGAGTTGAAGAAGTTGCCGGTCGCGGTGCACCCGACGACCCGCTTGAGGATCGGGTGCCGCAGCACGAAGCCGAGCCCTTCGGCGATCTCGGTGCGGAGCCGGGTGCCGGCCGGCCTGCTGGCAGGTGTCGGCTCCGGGTCGCGGATGGCCGCGGTCGCCACCGTCGAAACAACGAAGCTGACGGCGTCGACCACGACCGCGTACGCCGCACCGACGGCGGCCACCAGGAGACCACCCAGACCCGGGCCGGCGAACTGCGCGAACGACTGGCTGGCCCCGATCTTGGCGTTGCCGTCGGTGAGCTGGTCGGTGTCGACCAACACCGGGAGGTAGGACTGGTAGGCGACGTCGAAGAAGACGGTCAGCACGCTGGTGGCGAGCGACACCGCGTAGAGCTGCCAGATCGTCAGGATCCCCAGGACCTGGGCCAGCGGCACGGTCGCGATGACCAGCGCCCGCAGCAGGTCGGCGCGGACCATCACCCGCTTCTTACGCATCCGGTCGACGAGCGCGCCCGCCTGCAGCGCCACCAGCAGGAAGGCCGCACTGCTCGCCGCCGTCAGCAGGGCGATCTCGAACGTCGTCGCGTGCAGCGTCAGCGCGGCGAGCAGCGGGATCGCCAGCATGGTGACCTGCGAACCGACCTCGCTGACGGCCTGGCCGGTCCAGAGCAGCATGAAGTCGCGGTGCCGCCACAGCGTCGGTGGTCGGGTGCCTGCGTGGCTTTGGCCTGTCAACTGCGTGGTCGCCCTCAGCCGGCGGTGTCGGCTGCCTTGGCGCAGGCCTTGAACCCGTAGGTGCGCATGAACGCCAGATCTGCCCGCGTCGTCTTCGGCGGGTTGCCGGCAAGGGTGAGCAGGGCGAGGGAGTTGTGGGATGCGGTCGCGGCGTCGACCTTGGCCGAGTAGGCCTGACCGTCGCGCAACTGCTCCTGCAGCGGCCCGATCACCTTCGCCTGCAGTGCCGCGGCGTCCGCCTTCGGCGGGGTGAGTGCGCCGACCGCCGACGCGGTGCGGCTGGCGATGTCGACGAGGGCGTGCACATAGGGCTGGAAGTCCGGCGCCCCGGCCGGGGCGGCAACGGCGTCGCGGTCTTTGATCGCTTTGGCGCAGATTGCCTCGGCCTTGACCAGGTAGGTCGTCTTGGCACCGGATCCCGTGCTCCCGCTGCAGCCCGCAAGGACGACAACCAGGGGCAGGACCAGGGCACGGCGCACCGGCACTTCCTACCGCAGGCCGGGATCAGCCGGGACGGCGGCCGACCACCCAGCAGGCGACCGCCGCGGCGGCGGCGACGTTGAGCGAGTCGACCCCGGCGGCCATCGGGATCCGCACCCGCTGGTCGCTGGCGGCCAGGGCGTCGCCGGACAGCCCCGGGCCCTCGGCGCCGAGCAGCAGGGCGGCCCGCTCACCGTCGGCGAGCCGGAGGTCCTCGAGGCGGGTCGCCGACGCGTCAGGTGTCAGGGCCAGCAACCGGAAGCCGGCGGCGCTGACCTGCGCCAACCCACCGGGCCAGCGGTCGGTGAAGGCGTACGGCACGGCGAAGACCTCACCCATGCTGACCCGTACGGCGCGCCGGTAGAGCGGGTCGCAGCAGGTCGGGCTGAGCAGCACCGCGTCCATCCCGAGGCCGGCGGCGCTGCGGAAGACCGCCCCGAGGTTGGTGTGGTTGTTGACGTCCTCGAGCACCACCACCCGGGTAGCAGCGGCGAGGAGCTCCTGCGTGGTCGGCAGCGGCTTGCGCCCGAACGACGCCAGCGCCCCCCGGTGCACGTCGAAGCCGGTGACCGCCTGCAGCACGTCGTACGACGCGCTATAA
>JAYSQK010000357.1:0-2158 GCA_043721555.1 Frankiales bacterium | reverse complement strand
TGGACGCCGTCCCGCTGGGCGGTCGCAGCCGAACCCTGGGGGACCCGGGCCGACCTCGGCCGCCACCTGGCGCAGGCGTTCGCCGACGCCGCAGCAGCGGTGGAGGGGGGCGAGCGGCGATCCCTCCCCCGGCTCGAACACGACCTGCTGGTGCCGGATCAGCTGGCCGTGACCGGCGACGACCTGGTCCGCGCCAGGCCATCAGACGCGGTCTGCCGAGACGCGGTCGGGCACCTGCTGCTGCACCGGTTCGACCTGTTGGACGAGGCGCCGCCCGCCTCGCTCGGCGGCGCCGCGGCACTCGAACGGGGCCGTCAGGTCTGCGGCTAGGCCTTCTTCTTGCGGCTGCGCTTGCCCGGCCGGGTCTTGCCCTTCGCCTTCGGCCGACGCTTCCTGGCCTTCGGACCGAGGCCCTTGGAGGCGTTCACGTTCTCCCACAGACCCGGCTTCGCGCGGCCGTGCCGCTTGGCGCTCAGCTTCGCGCTCGCCTTCTGCGCGCTGGTCATCTTCCGCTTGGGCTTGCGTCTGGTCGCCACGCGCCCGGCCTACCCACGACAACGGCCGGCCACCCTGCTGGGTGACCGGCCGTCGTACGCGCTGAGGTCAGGAAAGGCGCTCGAGGACCATCGCCATGCCCATGCCGCCGCCGACGCACATCGTCTCGACGCCCCAGGTCTTGTCGAGGGTCTGCAGGCCGTTGATGAGCGTGCCGGTGATGCGGGCGCCGGTCGAGCCGAACGGGTGGCCGAGGGCGATCGCGCCGCCGTGCACGTTGAGCTTGTCCAGGTCGATACCCAGGTCGCGGTACGACGGGATGACCTGTGCCGCGAACGCCTCGTTGATCTCGAACAGGTCGATGTCGTCGATCGTCTTGCCGGCCAGCTGCAGGGCGCGCCGGGTGGCTTCGACCGGGCCGTAGCCCATGATCTCCGGGGACAGGCCAGTGACCGCGGTGGCGACGATGCGGGCGAGCGGGGTCAGGCCCAGCTGCTTTGCCTTGGTGTCGCTCATCACGATCACCGCGGCGGCGCCGTCGTTGAGCGGGCACGCGTTGCCGGCGGTGACGAAGCCATCGGGCCGGAAGACCGGCTTGAGTCCGGCCATGCTCTCGACCGTGACGCCGGCACGCGGGCCGTCGTCGGTGCTGACGACCGTGCCGTCGGGCGTGATGATCGGGATGATCTCGCGCTGGAAGAAGCCGTTGGCAATGGCCTTCTCGGCCAGATTCTGTGAGCGGGCGGCGAACTCGTCCATCTCCAGCCGGGTGATGCCCTTGAACCGGGCGAGGTTCTCCGCGGTCTGCCCCATCGAGATGTAGCCGTCCGGAATCTGGCCGTTGTCGCGGGGGTCGCTCCAGCTGTCGGCGCCGCCCTCGGCGAGCTTCGCGGTGCGGGCCTGGGCCTCGTCGAAGAACGGGTTGGTCAGCTCCTGGCCGGCGATCATGTCGCTGTTGCCCTTGACGAAGCGGCTGACCGTCTCGACGCCGGCCGAGATGAAGGCGTCGCCCTCGCCGGCCTTGATCGCGTGCAGGGCCATCCGGGTCGTCTGCAGCGACGATGAGCAGTAGCGGGTGATGGTCGTCCCGGGCAGGAAGTCATAGCCCAGCTCCATCGCGACCATCCGGCCCATGTTCATGCCCTGCTCGCCGCCGGGCAGGCCGCAGCCGAGCATCAAATCACCGATGTCGTGGGGGTCGAGCGCCGGCACCTTGTCGAGCGCGGCGCGAATGATCGCGACGGCCAGGTCGTCGGGGCGGACGTCCTTCAGCGAGCCCTTGAAGGCACGGCCGATGGGTGAGCGGGCGGTCGAGACGATGACTGCCTCGGGCATGAGGGCTCCTTCAGGACGGGGTTGCTGTCAACACCAACGTTAACGCGTCGCGAGCGCGCGGCGGACGGCGGGCAGCAGTGCGGCTGCCCAGACCCCGTAGCCGCGCGTCGACGGGTGAAACAGATCAAAGGATAGGCAGGTCGGGTCAGCCCGGAACGTCGGCCCGGTCAGGGCCCGCAGGTCGACCGCCGTGCCCCCCGCGGCTCGCACCGCCCGGGCAGTCGTCCGGGCAACCGCCCGGCCCCTGGCGTCCGCGAGCTCACGAAGCGGGTGGGCGAAGGCTCGGGCCGCGCCCAGGTCGGGACAGGTGCCCACCACGACCGGCGCC
>JAYSQK010000356.1:0-1965 GCA_043721555.1 Frankiales bacterium | reverse complement strand
GGCAGCCCTTGCCAGGCCACCTCGACCTGGCGCGCGAGCGCCGGCAGCGACAGCCGTCGGGCATCTACCGCGAGCAGCAGCGACCGGACCCCCTCGACCGCCTCGGTCACCCCCGGGGTGCTGTCGAGGGCCCGGGCCAGCAGGTGCACCCGCCAGCGCACCTCGAGATCGAGCGCCGGCGGGCCGATCTCGACGAGCAGGTGATGATCCCCGGACCGGCGTACGACGAGATCGGGGGTCTGCGCGAGGGCAGCCGGCCGGTGCGGGCTGGCTGGGGCGACCGGCCGGGGGGGCAGCAGCAGGTCGCGTTCGGCGTTGAGCTCGTCGGCCTGCTCGGGGGTCACCGGGACCAGCCGAACGCGGTCGCCCGGGCTCGCCTGGGCCAGCTGCCACCGGTCGGCCCGGACGACGACACACGGGACGACGAAGCCGCCGAGGCTCGGGCCGTCGGGGCCGACCACGACTGGGGTGTCGCCGGCGAGCATGACACCGCCTACGGGATAGGCGGAGTCGTGCAGATTGCTCGGGTGGAGGCCGGCGTCACCGCCGTCGACGCGAGCCCAGCCCGGGGCCGGCCCGACGAGCCGCACCCCGGTCCGGTCGCAGCGGTGGTCGACAGTCCAGTTGGCCGCGAACAGCTCCTCGACGCCGTCAGCAGTCAGGTGCTCCGGTGCGCCGTGCGGCCCGGGGACGACCCGCACTTCCCAGTCCGAGCTGAGCCGTGGCAGCAGGTGGGCAACATCGGTCGGTGCGGTGCAGTTCTCCTGCGAGCCGACCCTGACCACGTCGCCGGTGGACAGCGCCCGGCCCTCGTGGCCGCCGAACCCGCCCAACAGAAATGTCGCCCGACTGCCCAGGGCGACGGCGCCAAGTAGCCCACCGCGGACAGCCAGGTAGGACCGCATGCCAGGGCCGTCCGGTCGCCCGACATCCAGCACCGCGCCGGCCGGCACTGCGACGACGACCCCGCACGGCACCCGGTGACCGTCCACCGTCGGCGTCGCGGCGCCGGTGATGCAGACCAGCGCCCGCTGGTCGAAGCGCAGGACCGGTCCGCGCAGCACCGCTTCGAGTCCGGCTGCGGCCGGGTCGTTGCCGAGTGCGAGATTGCCTAAGGCGAAGGACAGGTCGTCCCAGGCGCCGGACGGGGGCACGCCGACCTTCCACAGACCTCGGCGGCCGCGCAGGTCCTGGACCGTGGTTTGCAGGCCGGGATCGAGCACCTCGAACTGCGCAGTCCGGGTGACGTCGAGGGTCGCGGTCACGCCGACCAGCCGAGCAACTGCACCGGGGTGGGGTCGTAGCCGTTGCAGGGGTTGTTGAGCTGCGGGCAGTTGCTGATGAGCACCAGCAGGTCGCGCTCGGCCCGCAGCTCGACGTACTTGCCCGGCGCCGAGACGCCGTCCTCGAACGACAGCGAGCCGTCCGCGCCGACCGGCACGTTCATGAAGAAGTTGATGTTGTGGGTGAGATCGGCCACCGACAACCCGTGTGCGAGCGCGGTGTCGACGAAGCTCACCCGGCAGGCGTGCTGGTGCCGGACGTGCGTGCCGTAGCGCACGACATTGCTCTCCTGGGCGCAGGCGCCGCCGACGGTGTCGTGCCGGCCGCAGGTGTCCTCGACGATGGTGGCGAGCAGGTCCACGCGCTGGGTGAGCAGCTGCGAGCCGGTGGTCAGGTAGATCGCGCCCTGCTCCCGGACCGTGTCGACCGCGCTGTAGCGGTTGGCGGTGTCACGGGCGTCGTAGAACAGCGTGTCGACAGCCTGATTGCCCTCCAGGTCGACGATGCGCAGCCGTCCGCCGGCCGGCACCTCGCCACAGAAGCCGGCACCCGGCGGCACGATCACGTCGAGGAAGGGCGCGCTCACACCGCGCTCCGGCTGACCGCGTCGAGGGCCCGGGCCGACTCGGCCCGGAAGGTCCGCGACGGGTCGTCGGGGCCGGCCGGCGGCGCGCTGCGCAC
>JAYSQK010000355.1:0-5463 GCA_043721555.1 Frankiales bacterium | reverse complement strand
GTCGATCTCGCGGCCGAGGCCGGCATGACGCTGGTCGGGTTCCTACGCGGCGCGTCGATGAACGTCTACACCGGCCAGCACCGGCTCGTGACCGGCTAGCGGCTAGCGGGCCGCCTCGCCGCCTCAGCCTTAACGGTGTGATCCACGGGAGCTTCGGCACCCGGATGATCTTTGTGGAGGTGCCCGAGCTTCCGTGGATCACCGGGGCGGGGGCGGGGGCGGCGCGGACGATCCGCCCGCGACCGGGCTAGCGGTCGCCTTCGGAGACGAATCCGCGGACCAGCGCCGGGAAGGTGTTGATGCACTGCTCGAGGGCGGCTTCCTGCGCCGGGTTGCTGCTGGCGATGTCGAAGCGCACCGGGAACCGGCCCTGCACCTTCGGGTCGGCATTGCCCTGGTCGGCGACCAGGCGGATGCCGGGCAGCGCACCGCAGGTGGTCTTGATCCGGTCCCGGGCCGGCTGGCCGGCGTCCTGCACGAGGGTGACCACCAGCACCCGCTTCTGCGGCGCCACCAGGAAGGTGAACACGCCGGTCAGCAGCATGCTGAGCAGGACCAGGGTCCCGCCGAGGGCAAGCAGCACCTTGCCCCGGTTCGACACCGGATCAGTATCCGCCACCGGTCCGTCGGTAGCCTGCTGGCCGGACATCCCCACCCTCGGAGGCATCTCGTGCAGCTCGCCGGTTCGGTCGCCCTCGTCACCGGCGGGGCAAGTGGTCTCGGGCTCGCGACGGCCACCGCCCTGACCGAGGCGGGCGCGGCCGTCGTGATCGTCGATCTGCCCGCCTCCCCGGGCGAGGCGGCGGCCAAGGAGCTGGGCGGCGTCTTCGCACCGACCGACGTCACCGACGAGGACTCGGTCCGGGCCGCCGTCGCACAGGCCGTCGCCCTCGGCCCGCTGCGGGTCGCGGTCAACTGCGCCGGCATCGGTACGCCGGGGCGGGTGCTCGGCAAGGCCGGACCGATGCCGCTGGCCGACTTTGCCCGGGTCGTCACGGTCAACCTGATCGGCACGTTCAACGTCATCCGACTGGCCGCCGAGGCGATGGCGCAGACCGACCCGGTCGACGGTGAGCGCGGGGTGATCATCAACACCGCCTCCATCGCGGCGTACGACGGCCAGGTCGGGCAGGCCGCCTACGCCGCCTCCAAGGGTGGCGTCGTCGGGATGACGCTGCCGATCGCCCGCGACCTCGCCCAGTCGCTCATCCGGGTCGTCACGATCGCGCCGGGGCTGTTCGACACCCCGATGCTGCAGGGTCTGCCCGAGCCGGCCCGGCAGTCCCTCGGCGCGCAGGTCCCGATGCCCTCGCGACTCGGTCAGCCGAAGGAGTACGCCGCGCTGGCCCGGCACATCTGCGAGAACCCGATGCTCAACGGCGAGGTCATCCGCCTCGACGGGGCGCTCCGGATGTCGCCCCGCTGATCAGATCGGCGGTAGGGCGTCCAGCACCTCGAGAAACTCCGGCGGCGGTGACAGCGACGTCGGGGTGCCGGGCAGCAGCACCAGCTCCGGCGGCCGCCACCACCACAGGTCGGGGCTGAGCTCCCCCGGACCGTCCTGCCAGAGCCGGTCGGCATTGACCAGCAGCGCCTGCGCGGCGGCGAGGGTGGCCTCGCGGGTGAGCAGCGGCGCGACCAGGA
This sequence comes from Frankiales bacterium, assembly GCA_043721555.1. Taxonomy (GTDB): domain Bacteria; phylum Actinomycetota; class Actinomycetes; order Mycobacteriales; family SCTD01; genus JAYSQK01. The sequence goes on along the minus strand of JAYSQK010000355.1, from coordinate 3,819 downwards.
TCAGGTGCCGGGTAGGCAGGGCGACCAGCGCACCGGTCGACGGCATGTCGAGGTAGGACGGCAGCCAGTGCACGTGGGTGGCGGCGAACGGCGAGGGCGACTCGAGCGCGGTCAGCACCACCCCGTCCAGATCGAGCTCGCGCCGGGACAGCAGCCCTGCGTCGAGCACCTGCCGCCGGGCCTGGACGAACAACTCGGGCCGGGCCACCCCCCAGCCGTCGACGACGGCGGTCGGCAGGCTGCGCACCGCCCCGGCGACCTCGGCGACCAGCACCTCGACCAACCCGACCGCCAGCGGCTCGCTGACGACGTCGTCGGCGAGCACCGCCCCTTCGGTGTAGACCCGGCTGCGCAGCAGCGGCCGGACCGCCTCGACATCGGCCAGGTCGACCTTCTCCTGCACCGACAGGGCCAGCCCGTGCAGCGCCTCCTGGACGACCCGCCCCCACCGGTCCTGCGGTTCGAGGGCGCAGGCCGCGCGCAGGTCGGCGAGCGCCACCAGGCCGGTGAGCCGGCCGTCGAGCACGACCGTCTCCCCGTCGTACGACACGACGGTCGAGCCGACCCGCAGGGCGGCGAAGCGGACCGCCCCGGCGAACGCCTCGTCGGGGGGCTCCGGCCGGCGCCGGAAGCGGCTCAGTTGACCAACCGGTCGTGACCGGTCCAGAACTGCTGGCGGAGCTTGAACTTCTGGATCTTGCCGGTGGCGGTGCGTGGGATCTCGTCCTGGAAGTCGATCGAGGTCGGTGCCTTGTAGCCGGCGAGCCGGCCCTTGCAGTGCGCGATGAGCTCCTGCTCGGTGACCGACGAGCCGGGGGTGAGCACGACGAGCGCCTTGATCGTCTCGCCCCACTTCTCGCTCGGCACACCGATCACGGCCACCTCGGACACGTCCGGGTGGGCGAACAACGCGTCCTCGACCTCGATCGAGGAGACGTTCTCGCCGCCGGTGATGATGACGTCCTTCTTGCGGTCGCTGATCGTGAGGTAGCCCTCGTCGTCCATCGAGCCGCCGTCACCGGTGTGGAACCAGCCGCCGTCGAGCGCCGCCGCGGTCTCCTCCGGCTGGCGCCAGTACCCCTCCATGATCACGTTGCTGCGGACCATGACCTCGCCGTCGGCGGAGATGGCGATCCGGCAGCCGATCGCCGGCATGCCGGCCCGGGAGAGCCGCTTGGCCCGGTCCAGGATCGGCAGGGCGTCCTCCTCGGTGCGCTGCCGGTTCACCGTCAGCAGCGGCGAGGTCTCGGTCAGACCGTAGATCTGGGTGAACTCCCAGCCGAGGTCCTCTTCGATCCGCGAGATGGTGCGCGACGGCGGCGGGGCCCCGGCGCAGATCACCCGCACCGTGCCGCGCCCCGGCAGCTCGCCCTCCCAGGTCGCTGCGGCGTCGATGACAGCGGAGACGACCGCCGGCGCTGCGCACATGACGGTCACGCCGTATTGCTCGACCCGGCGCAGGATCTCGGTCCCGTCGATCTTGCGGATGACGACCTGCGGCACGCCCATGCCGGCCATCGCGAACGGCATCCCCCAGCCGTTGCAGTGGAACATCGGCAGCGTGTGCAGGTAGACGTCGCGATCGGTGACGTTGCCGTGCAGGGCGAAGGTCACCGCGTTGGTCCAGATGTTGCGGTGGGTGATCTGCACGCCTTTGGGCCGGGCCGTGGTGCCGCTCGTGTAGTTGATCGTCGCGGTGGCGTCCTCGTCGGCCTCCCATGGGGCCGGTTCGACCCCCGGCCGGAGCAGGACTGTGTCGGACTCCTTGCCCAGGGTGAAGCGGTGCCCGGCCGTCACCGCCCCGAGGGCTTCGTCGACCTCGGGGTCGACCAGCAGCATGGCCGCGCCGGAGTGCTCGACGATGTAGGCGACCTCGTCCCGGCTGAGCCGGAAGTTGATCGGCACGATCACCCGCCCGGACGCCGTCCCGGCCAGCAGCAGCTCGAGCAGGCGGGCGGAGTTCTGGCTCACCACCGCGACCCGCTCGCCGACCCCGATGCCGAGCTCGTCGAAACCGGCCGCAAGCGCCCTCGCCCGCACCGCCAGCTCGCCGTAGGTGAGCGAACCGAGCCCGCCGTCCTGCGGGGCCCCGGGCTCGTCGACCACACCCCTGCGGGCCCCGTAGCAGAGCTCGGCCCGATGGAGGAAGTCGGTCGTGGTCAGCGGGACCTTCAAGGCGCAACGCTCCAGTGTCGTGGGGACGCCACGGTACGGCGGACCGGGGCCAGCGTCACTGATCGTTGCCGAGACGGGCCAGCAACTCGGGCAGCACGTCGCCGAGCCGGTCGTGCAGGCGGATCGAGGCGTGCGCGTCGCCGCGGGTCGGTCCGTCGTTGACGACCGCGACCGGTAGCCCGAGCTTGCCGGCCCGCAGGACGAACCGGTGGCCGGACATCACCGTCAACGACGAGCCGAGCACGAGCAGCCCCCGGGCGCCCGCGACCAGCGCGAAACAGCGCTCGACGCGGTCGCCGGGCACCGTCTCGCCGAAAAAGACGACGTCCGGCTTGAGCATGCCACCGCAGGCCAGGCAGGGCGCCACGAGGAAGCGCTCGACCTCGGCCTCGGCGAGCTCGACGTCGCCGTCCGGCTTGGGCGCACCGGGGCCGGGTCGCCACCCGGCGTTGGCCACCGTCAGCCGCTCATCGAGCTGCTCCCGCGGGCTCCGAGCACCGCAGTCGAGACAGACGACCCGGTGCAGGCTGCCATGCAACTCGACGACGTCACGGGCGCCGGCGGCCTGGTGCAATCCGTCGACGTTCTGGGTCACCACGCCCGACAGCAGGCCGAGCGCCTGCAGTCCGGCGACGGCGCGGTGCCCGGCGTTCGCCTTCGCCGCACCGATCTGCCGCCAGCCGACGTGGCTGCGCGCCCAGTACCGCCGCCGCGCGGCGTCGTCGCGGGTGAACACCTGGTAGGTCATCGGCTGCCCGCCCCGGGCCAGCCCGGTCGGGCCGCGGTAGTCCGGAATGCCGGACTCGGTCGACAGGCCGGCGCCGGACAGCACGACGACGCCGCCACCGGCCAGCAGGTCGAGCAGCCGGTCGAGCTCGGACGGCTGGTCCGGCTGGGCGCTCACCGGTCCATCGTGCCCGACCCAGCGGCTACGCGCCGTCCACCCGGTCGAACCCATCGCGGGCGTTGTCGCCGTCCCCCTCGTCGCGGTGGAACAGCAGGGACACCGTCCCGAGCTCCAACCTGTTGCCGTCGAACAACTCCGCCTCGGGCACCGGCACCCCGTCGACGCGCACCCCGTTGTCGGCGCCGAGGTCGCGGACGAACGTGCGGCCATCGGGCTCGACCAGCACCTCGGCGTGCTCCGGCGACACGGTCGTGTCGAGCAACCGCAGATCCGCCCGGCGGCTGCGACCGATCATGAACCGGCCGGCGCCGAGCACTGTCGCCTGCTCCAGACCCGCCGCCGGACCACTGCCGTGCGGCACCGTGCCGGTCCGGCCACCGGAGGCGAGGTAGAAGCGCGGCCGGCCCGGCACGGCTGGCACGGCGGCGACGGGATCTTCCGGAGGGACCACCGTCAGCCTCGGCGGCGGGGCCGGTCGCTGCCGGCGCACGACATACCCGGCTGCGAACAGCCCAGCGAGCCCGAGCAGGGCCCGTCTGCCGGGCCGTCGACGTACCATGCGGCTGACCTGCCCAGCTCCCGGCGGTCCTACGCCGTACGCAACTCCTTCTTCAAGATCTTGCCGGTCGGGCCCTTGGGGAGCTCGTCGACGAAGCGGATCTCGCGGGGGTACTTGTAGGCCGCGAGCCGCTCCTTGCAGTAGGCGATGAGCTCCTCAGCCGGCACGTCGGCCCCGG
>JAYSQK010000354.1:0-12239 GCA_043721555.1 Frankiales bacterium | reverse complement strand
GGTAGGTCCGAGCCGGCGGTGGTGCCGGACGCCGCGTCCGCGGCCTCGGCCCGCTCCTGGTCGAAAGCGACCTCGGTGCCCCCCGAGACGTGCGGGAGCGCCTTGCCGTTGTCCAGGTGGCCATGGGAGTTCTTGGCGAGCGAGGGGTTGCCGGCGGTCGCCGTCCCCGCGGTGACGAGGGTCAACGAACTGACCAGTGCTGCCGCCGCGATCACAGCGAGCCCGATCCGGACCGGCCTTGGAGCATGCAGTGCTGTCACGGTTCCTCCTTGTGGGTGGAACCCCGTCCTACTCCCCCTGGCCGCCCGGCGATAGAGACAGGGACGCAACAGTTGCGCCCGTCAGTCGACCGCGCTGAGCACTTGGCCGGTGCTGAGCACCATGCCGTCGGCGCACCGAGCCTCGACCGTTCCCCCGCCGAACTGCTGGTCGTACAGCCCCGCGTAGACGCCCCCGCTGGCCAGCAGGTCGCGGTGACTGCCCTGCTCGACGACCCGGCCCCGGTCGACGACGAAGATGACATCGGCCGCCACGATGGTGCTGAGCCGGTGGGCGATCGCGATGGTGGTCCGCCCGTGCACCAGCGGCTGCAGGGCGGCCTGGACGATGCGTTCGCTGGCCGTGTCCAGGGCGCTGGTCGCCTCGTCCAGGATCAGCACCTTTGGGTCTTTGAGCAGCACCCGGGCGATGGCCAGGCGCTGCTTCTCCCCGCCGGACAGGCGGTAGCCGCGCTCGCCCACCACCGTGTCGTAGCCCTCCGGAAAGTCCATGATCCGATCGTGGATGTACGCCGCGGCGGCGGCCGCCTCGATCTCGGGATCGCTCGCCGACGGCTTGGCGTAGGCGATGTTGTCGCGGATCGTGGCGTGGAACAGGTAGGACTCCTGGGTCACCATCCCGACCGTGTCGGCGAGGCTGGCGAGGGTCAACTCCCGGACGTCGCGCCCGTCGAGCAGCACCCGCCCCCGCGTCACGTCGTAGAGGCGCGGGACGAGGTAGCTGATCGTGGTCTTGCCCGCGCCGGACGGCCCGACGACGGCGGCGAGCTGGCCGGGGCGGACATGCAGCGAGAGGTCCTCGAGCGCCCACGGGCGGCGGTCGGTCTCGGATTGTCCGTCGTAACGGAAAAAGACCGAGTCGAGCACGACATCGCCCTGCACGGTGGTTGGGTCGAGAGCGACAGCGCCTTCGCTGTCGGTGATCTCGGGATCCAGATCGAGATAGTCGAAGACCCGGCCGAACAGCGCGAACGAGCTTTGCACCTGGGTGCTCGTCTCGAGCATGTTGCCGATCGGGAAGAACAACCGCGTCTGCAGCGTGGTGAACGCGACCAGGGTGCCGTAGGTGATGCCGGCCTGACCGGGTCGGCTGGCCACGCCCGACAGGCCGGCGACGAGGTAGGTGAGGGCCGGCGTAATGGAGAAAAAGACCTGCACCACGGCAAAGAAGCTCCGGCCGACGATCTGCTGGCGGACCTGCAGCGCGGCGAGCCGCTCGTTCTCGTCGTTGTAACGGACCGTCTCCTGGGCCTGCCGGCCGAAGACCTTGGACAGCAGCACCCCGGACACGCTCAGCGTCTCCTCGGTGATGGCGCTCATCTCGGCCATCGCCACCTGCGTCTTGGTGGCGATCTGCCGGCGGAGCTTGCCGACCCGCAGGCTGAGCAGCACGAAGACCGGCACCAGGGCGAGGCTGAGCAGGGTGAGCTGCCAGCTCACCAGGACCATCGCGATGACGGTGCTGACCAGGACGACGACATTGTTGAACACACTGCTGGCGGTGTCGGTGACCACTGATTGCAATCCGCCGACGTCATTCGCGAGGCGGCTTTGGATCTCGCCGGTGCGGGTGGCGGTGAAGAACCGCAGCGGCAGCGACTGCAGGTGCCGGTAGAGCTTGTCGCGCAGATCCCGCATGACTTTCTGCCCGACGACGTTGGTCAGGTAGGTCTGGTACAGCCCGAGCGCGCCTGCCACCACGGGGATGGCGCACATCACCGCGACCAGTTGGATGAGCAGCGAGCGGTGCACGCCGGTCCCGTCGGCCGGGAACAGCGCATTGTCGAACACCGTGCGGATGAGCAGTGGCCCGGCGACGCCGAGGCCGGCGGTGACCAGGATCAGTGCGGCCACGACGCCGACGTCGCGCTTGTAGGGACCGAACAGGGCAGCGACGCGGCGCAGCAACCCGGTGCCAGGGCTGGTGTCGGCCATCCGACCCCCTTTGGTTGAGGACCTCAACCTTCCCGTATCCGGGGGCATTCCGCCCGGTGGCTACAGGTCCTTGAAGAAGATCGCGATCTCGCGGGCGGCGGATTCGGGCGAGTCCGAGCCGTGCACGAGGTTCTGGCCGATCTCGAGCGCGAAGTCGCCGCGGATCGAGCCGGGGGTCGCCTCGACCGGGTTGGTGACGCCCATCAGGCGGCGGGTGCCGGCGACGGCGTTGGGGCCCTCGACGACCAGCGCCACCAGCTGACCGCCGGTGATGAACTCGACCAGTTCGCCGAAGAACGGCCGCTCGCGGTGCTCGGCGTAGTGCTCCTCGGCGGTCGCCCGGTCCAGGATGCGGAGCTCCATCGCGACCAGCGCCAGCCCCTTGACCTCGAGCCGACGGATCACCTCGCCGGCGAGGCCGCGGCGGACGCCGTCGGGCTTGACGAGGACGAGGGTGCGCTCGGTGGCCACTGCGGAGATCTCCGTACGTCGGTGGGATGGACTGGCGGCTCAGGCTACCGGGCGGTACGCCGGGTCACCGGGCCCGCAGCAGCGTGCGTGCCTCACCGGCGGTGACCACCGAGCCGGTGACGAGCACCCCGACCCCGCCGTACGCCGCCTCGGCGTCGACCAGCGCCATCGCGGTGTCGAGCGCGTCGTCGAGGCGGGCCTCGACGTGCACCCGGTCCGGCCCGAACAGCTCGAGCGCGAGTTCGGCCAGCGCCTCGACCGGCAGGTGCCGGGGCGAGGAGTTCTCGGTGACCACGATCGCGGCGACGGCGGGCTCGAGCACCTCGAGCATCGATCGGACGTCCTTGTCGGCCAGGCAGGCGACGACGGCGACGAGGTGGGTGAAGGAGAAGGCGTCGATCAGGGCGGCCACCGTGGCGGCCATGCCGTGCGGGTTGTGGGCGGCATCGACCAGCACGGTGGGTGAGGTCCGGACGACCTCGAGCCGGCCAGGGGAGCTGACGTCGGCGAAGCCCTCCCGGACGGCGTCGGCGTCCAGCGAGCCCTGGCCGCCACCGAGGAACGCCTCGACAGCCGCGAGGGCGGCGGCGGCGTTGGCCGCCTGGTGCGGGCCGTGCAGCGGCAGGAAGACGTCCTCGTAGCGCCCGGCCAGCCCCTGCAGGGTCAGCAACTGGCCGCCGACCGCGGTCCGCCGGTCGACGACGCCGAATTCGAGGCCCTCCCGAGCGACGGTTGCCTCGACCTCGGCGCACCGGCGCAACAGCACCTCGGCGGCCTCGGGCGGCTGGGCGGCCAGCACGACGGTCGCCCCGGGGTGGATGATCCCGGCCTTCTCGGCAGCGATCTCGGCCAGCGTGCTGCCGAGCAGCGGCACATGGTCCAGGCCGACCGGCAGCACCACGCAGGTGCGCGCCTGCACCACGTTGGTGGCGTCCCACGCCCCGCCCAGGCCGACTTCGAGCACGGCGACATCGACTGGTGCGTCGGCGAAGGCGGCGAAGGCCATCGCGGTCAGCACCTCGAAGAAGGTCACCGGCACGGGCGAGCGGGCATCCACCAATTCGACGTAGGGCAGCACCTCGTCGAAGACCTCGGTGAAGCGCTCGTCGCTGAGCGGGTCACCGTCGATGGTGATCCGCTCGGTCACGGTGTCCAGGTGCGGGGAGGTGTAGCGACCGGGGCGCAGCCCGAAGCCCCGGACGAGCGCATCGACCATCCTGGCGGTCGAGGTCTTGCCGTTGGTGCCGGTGAGATGGATCGACGGGTAGGCGCGCTGCGGCGAGCCGAGCAGGTCGACGAGCATCGTGATCCGGTCGAGGTCGGGCACCATCCGGTCCTCGCTCGGGAAGCGGCCGGCCAGCGCCGCCGTCACCCGCTCGAGGCTCATGCACCCGCCTCGTCGACGTGGGCGAGCGTCACGTCGACGCCCTCCGCCGTCGCGTCGGCGACCTCCACGACCTCGAAGCCGGCGGCGACGCCGGCACCCCGCAGATCGGCCTCGGCCTGTCGGACGAGGGCCGCCCGCTCGGGCACCGCGCGCACCTGGACCAGGTCCACCTCGGCACGCATCGACACCATGTTGGTGCTCTTCACCTTACGGATCTGCGAGAGCACCTCGCCGGCGACCGTGAGCAGCGCCGGGTCGCCGCCCTCGCCACCCGCGTTGCGCAGCGCCTGGGCGTCGGGCCAGGACTGGCCGTGCACCGATCCCTGCTGCCACCACGACCAGACCTCCTCGGTGGCGAACGGCAGCACCGGCGCGAACAGCCGCAGCAGGACGTCCAGCGCCAGTCGCAGGGCCCGGGAGGCACTCTCGGCGGCTGCTCCCCCGGCGTACGCCCGGGTCTTGACCAGCTCGATGTAGTCGTCGCAGAACGCCCAGAAGAAGGCCTCGGTGCGCTCCAGGGCGCGGGTGTAGTCGTAGGCGTCGAAGGCGGCGGTCGCCTCGTCGACCACGTCGGCGAGGCGGGCCAGCAGGGCCCGGTCGACCGGCTCGGTGACCGGTCCCGGCGCCGCCTCGGGGAAGGCGAGGGCGAATTTCGAGGCGTTGAGCAACTTCACCGCGAGCCGCCGGCCGACCTTCATCTGACCCTCGTCGAAGGCGGTGTCGGTGCCGAGCCGGCCGTTGGCGGCCCAGTAGCGCACGGCGTCGCTGCCGTGCTGCTCGAGCAGGTCGAGCGGGGTGACGACGTTGCCGACCGACTTGCTCATCTTCTTGCGGTCCGGGTCGAGGATCCAGCCGGACAGGGCTGTGTCGGTCCACGGGACGCTGTCGTGCTCGAGATGGCTGCGCACCACGGTGGAGAACAACCAGGTGCGGATGATGTCGTGGCCCTGCGGGCGCAGGTCGAACGGGAAGACGAGGGCGAACAACTCGGGATCGTCCTCCCAGCCGGCGGCGATCTGCGGCGACAGGCTCGAGGTGGCCCAGGTGTCCATCACATCGGGATCGGCGGTGAAGCCACCCGGCTGGTCGCGCTGCTCGGCCCGGAAGCCGGCCGGCACGTCGCTGGTGGGATCAACCGGCAGGTCGCTCTCGGCCGGGAGCAACGGCGCGTCGTACCGCCGCTCGCCGGCGCTGTCCAGGGGGTACCAGAGCGGGAACGGCACGCCGAAGAAGCGCTGCCGGCTGATCAACCAGTCACCGTTGAGGCCACCGACCCAGTTGTCGTAGCGGGACTGCATGAAGCCCGGATGCCAGACCAGCTCCTTGCCGCGGCCGAGCAGGGCATCGCGCAACTCACCGTCCCGGCCGCCGTTGCGCAGATACCACTGCCGGCTGGTGACGATCTCCAGCGGGCGGTCGCCGCGCTCGTAGAACTTCACCGGGTGGGTGATGACTTTGGGCTCGCCGAAAAGGTCACCGGCGGCGGCCAGCAGCTCGACGATGCGCGCCTGGGCCTGCTTGACGGTCTTGCCGGCCAGCTCGGCGTAGGGCCCAGCCGCCACCCCCGCCGGCGCGGTCGCGAGGAGCCGACCGTCGCGCCCGACGATGCTGCGCACCGGCAGGTCGAGCTCACGCCACCAGGTCACGTCGGTCGTATCGCCGAACGTGCAGATCATCGCGATCCCGGAGCCCTTGGCCGGGTCGGCCAGCTCGTGCGCCAGGACCGGGACCGCCACCCCGAACAGCGGCGTCGTGACGGTGCTGCCGAACAGCTCCTGGTAGCGCTCGTCGTCGGGGTGCGCAACGAGCGCCACACAGGCCGGCAGCAGCTCGGGCCGGGTCGTCTCGATGAAGACCGGCTCCCCACCGGATCGGGCGAAGCGGATCCGGTGGTAGGCACCGGGCATCTCGCGGTCGGCCAGTTCGGCCTGTGCGACGGCGGTGCGAAAGTCGACGTCCCAGAGCGTCGGCGCCTCGGTGGCGTAGGCCTCGCCGCGCGCCAGGTTGCGCAGGAACGCCCGCTGGGCCGCCCGGCGAGCGCGGTCGCCGATCGTCTCGTAGGTGTGCTGCCAGTCGACCGAGAGCCCGAGCCGGCGAAACAGCGCCTCGAACACCTTCTCGTCCTCGAGCGAGAGCCGGTGGCACAGCTCGACGAAATTGCGGCGACTGATGCTGATCTGCGGCGTCCCCTTCTTCAGCGCTCCACTGCCGACCGGTGGCTCGTACGCCGGGTCGTAGGGCTGGCTCGGATCGCAGCGGACCCCGTAGTAGTGCTGGACCCGGCGCTCGGTCGGCAGGCCGTTGTCGTCCCAGCCCATCGGGTAGAACACGGCCTTGCCGGTCATCCGCTGGTAGCGCGCGATCAGGTCGGTGTGGGTGTAGCTGAACACGTGGCCGACATGCAGGCTGCCGGACACAGTGGGTGGCGGCGTGTCGATGGCGTAGACGTCTGCCCGGGCGGCGGTGCGGTCGAAGGCGTAGGTGCCCTGCTCCTGCCAGGCCGCGCTCCAGATCGCCTCGAGGCCGTCGAGGGTCGGGCGCTCTGGCATCCGGGAGCTGGCGTCGGTCACCGGGCAAGTCTAGGGAGCGGGTCCGACCGGTTTCCTAGGCTGCCGCCCGTGACCGTCCACCTCGACCTTGACGACCGCTGGGCCTACGGGCCGGGCATCCAGCACGGCGGCTTCCTGCTGCAGACCGTGACCGGCGCCGCGGTGACCGACCAGCACCCGCACCCGCTCGCCGTGACCGCGCACTTCCTGGCGCCGCCCGGCCTCGGCCCCGCGCAGGTCGAGCTCGAGACCCTGCGCACCGGCCGCTCCACCTCGGTGGTGCACGCCAAGCTCGTCCAGGCCGGCCGCACCTGCCTGGACGTCGTCGTCACCGCCGGCCGACTCGGCGAGCCCGGCGCCCCGGCGTACGACGTGTCGGTGCCGCCCGCGCTGCCACCGGTGCAGGACTGCCAGCGCAACGGGGCCGCGCCGGGGCAGGAACGCAACGGCATCACCGAGCAGCTCGAGATCCGGATGGATCCGGCGGCCGCCGGCTGGCTGGGCGCGCCGTCCACCTCAGCCCTGGTGCGTGGTTGGCTGCGCCGCGCCGACGGCACCGAGCCGGACCCGCTCGGGTTGCTCTGCCTCGCTGATGCGCTGCCACCGGTGACCTTCGCGCTCGGCCTCACCGGTTGGGTGCCGACGGTGTCGCTCACGGTGCACGTCCGGGCGCTTCCCGCGCCGGGCTGGATCCGGGCGGTGCAGCAGGCGAGCCTGCTGCAGGACGGTTGGCTCGATGAGACCTGCGTGCTGTGGGACTCGACCGGACGGCTGGTCGCCCAGGCGTCCCAGCTCGCGATGTACCGCGCGTAGCCCGGCCCCTTCGCCGACCCGCCTGTTGCCGGCCGGGCTCATGTCGTGGCCGATCTCGCCCAGCTGGCCGATCTTGACGATGTTGTCGGCGACACGCCGCCAGGCACGACCAGATCGTCAAGATCGACCAGGTCGAGGCGTACGGCCGGAACCATGACCGCCGAAGCCGGGTGCACAGGAGTGCGTACCGCTGAGGGGCGTATCAGGCGGTCTTCTCGCGGCGCTCGCGGCGAGCCGGTGTCGACGCGTCGCGGGGCACCAAGGTCGGGTTGACGTGTTCGAGCACGACCTCGCGGGTGATCACGCAGGTGGCGACGTCGCCGCGCGAGGGGATCTCGTACATCACCGACAGCAGCACCTCCTCCATGATGGCCCGCAGGCCACGTGCGCCGGTGCCGCGCTTGATGGCCTGGTCGGCGATCGCCTCGAGCGCATCATCGGTGAACTCGAGCTCGACCCCGTCGAGCTCGAACAACCGGGCGTACTGCCGCACCAGGGCGTTCTTGGGCTCGGTGAGGATGCGGATCAGGGCCTCGCGATCGAGGTTGTGCACGCTCGTCAGGACCGGTAGGCGGCCGATGAACTCGGGGATCATGCCGTACTTCAGCAGGTCCTCGGGCATGGCCTCGCTGAAGACGTTGCCCGGGTCGACCTCGTGCTTGCCGTGCGTGATCGACGTGAAGCCGATGGCCTTTTTGTTGGTGCGCTGCTCGATGACCTTGTCGAGGCCGGAGAAGGCGCCGCCGACGATGAATAGCACGTTGGTGGTGTCGATCTGGATGAACTCCTGATGCGGGTGCTTGCGACCCCCTTGCGGCGGCACCGAGGCCGTCGTGCCCTCGAGGATCTTCAGCAGCGCTTGCTGGACGCCCTCACCAGATACGTCCCGGGTGATCGAGGGGTTCTCGCTCTTGCGGGCGATCTTGTCGACCTCGTCGATGTAGATGATGCCCGTCTCGGCCTTCTTGACGTCGTAGTCAGCGGCCTGGATGAGCTTGAGCAGGATGTTCTCGACATCCTCGCCGACATAGCCCGCCTCGGTCAGCGCGGTCGCATCAGCGATGGCGAACGGGACGTTGAGCATCTTTGCCAGGGTCTGCGCGAGCAGGGTCTTGCCGCAACCGGTCGGGCCGAGCAGCAGGATGTTGCTCTTCTGTAGCTCGACTGGGTCCTTGTCGTTGGTGCCGGCCTGGATGCGCTTGTAGTGGTTGTAGACCGCGACGGCCAGGGTCCGCTTGGCGGTGTCCTGGCCGATCACGTAACCGTCGAGGAAGTCGTAGATCTCCCGCGGCTTGGGAAGCTCGTCCCACTTGAGCTCGGAGCTCTCGGAGAGCTCCTCCTCGATGATCTCGTTGCACAGGTCGATGCACTCGTCGCAGATGTAGACACCTGGCCCGGCGATGAGCTTCTTGACCTGCTTCTGCGACTTGCCGCAGAACGAGCACTTCAGCAGGTCCCCACCGTCCCCGATGCGTGCCACCAGCTACCTCGTCCCTGTCGTTCCGGCTCGTGCAGACCGCCTGTCGGGGCCCGGTCGAACTGTCCTGCCTGCGTTCGGTGGCCGTGTCGCGCCACCTGGGTCGACGGTACTGCCTGCTGAGGTGGTGTCGAGGCACGATGACCAACCCCATCGCGGACCGATTGCCGGCCCGCGACGGGCGGACGTCAGCGCCCGGCGGCGCTCAGTGCTGCGGTCTTGCGGGTGCTCACCACCTCGTCGATGAGCCCGTACTCAACCGCCTCGCGGGCAGTGAGGATCTTGTCGCGCTCGATGTCCTTGCGGACCTTCGCGACGTCCTGGCCGCTGTGGTCGGCCAGCATCTGCTCGAGCAGGTCGCGCATCCGCAGGATCTCGCGGGCCTGGATCTCGATGTCGGAGGACTGCCCCTCCCCACCGCCGGAGGGCTGGTGGATGAGGATCCGGGCATGCTCCAGTGCCAGCCGCTTGCCCTTCGTGCCCGCGGCCAGCAGCACCGCGGCGGCCGAAGCGGCCTGTCCCATGCAGATCGTCTGGATCTCGGGCTTCACGAACTGCATCGTGTCGTAGATCGCGGTCAGCGCCGTGAACGAGCCACCTGGCGAGTTGATGTAGATCGAGATGTCCCGGTCGGGGTCCTCGGACTCCAGGTGCAGCAACTGCGCCATGATCACGTTGGCGACGCCGTCGTCGATCGGCGTGCCCAGGAAGATGATGCGCTCCTTGAGCAGCCGGCTGTAGATGTCGAACGAGCGCTCGCCCCGGCTGGTCTGCTCGATGACGATCGGAATCGTGTAGGCGGACGGGTCCTGGAAGCTCATGATCGGTGTCTCCTCTAGGCCCGGGTGCCGGCGCCGGACGGCACCTGCGCTGCGCCGCTGACGACGTGGTCGATGAAGCCGTACTCCTTGGCCTCCTGCGCCGAGAACCAGCGGTCCCGGTCGGAGTCCTTCTCGATCTGCTCGGCGGACTGGCCGGTGTGGAACGCGATCCGGTCGGCCATCTCACGCTTGACATAGAGCATCTGCTCGGCCTGGATCGCAATGTCGGCCGCGGTGCCGCCGATGCCGCCGGACGGCTGATGCATCATGATCCGCGCGTGCGGCGTGGCGTAACGCTTGCCCTTTGTGCCCGCGCAGAGCAGGAACTGCCCCATCGAGGCGGCCAACCCCAGGCCCACGGTGGCCACGTCGTTGTTGACGAATTGCATCGTGTCGTAGATCGCCATCCCCGCGGAGATCGACCCGCCGGGGCTGTTGATGTAGAGGAAGATGTCGCGGTCGGGATCCTCGGCGGCGAGCAGCAGCAGCTGGGCGCAGATGGCGTTGGCCATGTCGTCCATCACCGGCGAGCCCAGGAAGATGATGCGCTCCTTGAGGAGCCGGTTGAAGACCTGGGCATCCAGGCCCATCGCCTCCGCGCCGCGCATGGTGGGCTGGCTGAGCTGGGCGTGTCCGAGCACGCTCGGCACGACGAGCCCTGGGATCGGGTCTGGCTGGGTCACGGCGGGCGCCCTTCAGCAGTGCGGTGTCACGAGGCCGACGCTCCGGTCCGCGTCTGTCAGGGACCATAACGCCGGGGTCGGACAGTCGACTCCGGTGACGAGCCCGTTTCGCTCTGGGCGCACGGCCGGTTCGGGGGGCTACTCCTCGTCGAGGTAGTGCACCGAACCGTCACCGTGGACGTGGTAGGGCCGGCCCTCGTCGTCCATCTCGACCTCGGCCCCTGGGCCTTCCATGTCGTCGCGCAGCTGGGCGAGATCGATGACATTGCCGGACTCGTCGGTGATGGTCGCGGCCTCCATGACCGTCGCCAGCGCCTTGCCGCGTCGGACCTCCGCCACCAGCCCGGCGATCTGGCCGCTCTGGACGACCTGGTTGGCGTACTCCTGGGGAGCCATGTTGGCCCGCCCGGCGCGGCGTACGACCTGATCCGACAGCTCGGCGTCGGTCACGTCGAGCTCCTCGACCTCGGCAACCGTGTCCAGTACGAGCTGCGTCTTCACCGCCTGGCCGGCAGCTTCGCGGAGCTCGGCCTCCCACTCCTGCTCGGTCTTGCCCTCGGCCGCGAGCCAGGCTTCGAGGCTCTGTCCCGACCGGGCGAGCTGGTCCTGGCTGCTCTGCCGGCGCCATTCGAGCTCGGTCGCGAGCACCGTCTCGGGGAGCGGGACCTCGATCAGCGCCAGCAGCGCCTCCAGCACCTTGTCCCGCGCATCGACTCCCTGCTGCAGCCGCTTGACGCGATCGATGCGGGCACGGACGTCGTCGCGCAGCCCGGCGACGTCGTCGAAGCCCGCGGCCTCCTTGGCCCACGCGTCATCGAGCTCCGGCAGCCGACGCTCACTCACGGTGCGCACCGTGACCGCGACATCGGCCGTCTGGCCCTCCAGGTCGCCGGCGACGAGCACCGTCTGGAACGCCCGGACGTCAGCCGCCGAAGCGCCGGTCACCGCGTCGTCCAGCCCGGCCAGCAGACTGCCTGAGCCGACCTCGTAGGACAGTCCGGTGGCCGTGCCGCCCGGGACCTCAGCGCCGTCGATCGTCGCCACCAGGTCGAGCGAGACGAAGTCGCCGACGGCCGCAGCCCGTTCGACGGGTGCGAGGGAGGCGAATCGCTCGCGCAGGCCGTCGAGCTGCTCGTCGACCTCCTCGTCGGTGACGCTGACGTCGTCGACGGTGACCGCCAGCACGTCGTACGCCGGGAGAGTGATCTCCGGCCGGACGTCGACCTCGGCGGTGAACGCGAGCGCAACGCCGTCGTCGAGGTTGGTGACCTCGACCTCGGGGCGCCCGACCGGGGCGACCTTCTCGGCCTGGACCGCCTCGCCGTAGAGCCGCGGGATGGCTTCGTTGACGGCCTCCTCGAGGACGACGCCGCGGCCGACCCGCTGGTCCAGAATCCGCGGCGGGACCTTGCCCGGCCGGAATCCCTGGACCTTCACCTGCTTGCCGATACTGCGGTAGGCCTTGTCCAGCTCGGGCTTGAGCTCGTCGAAGGCGACCTCGACCGACAGGCGGACCCGGGTCGGGCTCAGGGTCTCGACGGAGCTCTGCACAGGGGTGGTCCTCTCAGGACGGGCATAGCCAGGTGGCAGCAGGTGGGGAGTCTTGCGGGCAGGCAGGACAGTCGGGGCGGGGAGACTCGAACTCCCGATCTCCTGCTCCCAAAGCAGGCGCGCTAGCCACTACGCTACGCCCCGCGTGACTCCGGCTTCACTCTAGTGGGAGGCCTGCGCGCGGGCGTAGCTCAATGGTAGAGCCTCAGTCTTCCAAACTGATGGTGCCGGTTCGATCCCGGTCGCCCGCTCCACGAAAACCCCAGGTCAGAAG
>JAYSQK010000353.1:0-2820 GCA_043721555.1 Frankiales bacterium | reverse complement strand
TGCTCGCGCACCCCGCGGTGGTCGGCGCCGCCGTCGTCGGCCGCCCCGATCCCACGCTGGGGGAGGAGGTCGTGGCGTTCGTCCAGCTCGCACCCGGCGCGAAGGTCACACCGGCCGAGCTGATCGCGCACAGCCGCGAGCACCTGGGGGCCCACAAGTACCCGCGTGAGGTCCGGGCGGTCGAGGCGATCCCGTTGACCAGCGTCATGAAGACCGACCGCAAGGCCCTCCGCGCGACCCTGCGGGCGTCGGCGACATGACCGCTCCGCAAGAGGTCCAGGCGGTCGCCGACGCCCGGGCCGCTGCCCGCGTCGCGAAGGACTTCGCCGCCAGCGACCGGCTGCGTGACGAGCTCGCGGCGCTGGGCTGGGCGGTCCGGGACACCGCCGAGGGCCAGCAGCTCAGCCCCCGTCCGCCGTACGACGTCGTCGCCACCGTGCGGGAGCTGCCGCCGGACAGCGGATCCCGGCGGTGCACGGTCGCGCTGCTGATCGAGGGTTGGCCGGCCGACGTGCGCACCTGCGTCGAGGCGCTGCTCTCGCATGCGCCAGATGACGTCGTGATCGTGCTGCTCGAGAACGGCCCGACCGACGCCGGCGCGGTCGTCCACGAGCTGGCCGCGCACCCCCGAGTGCAGGAGTTGCACGTCGAGCGGGCCGCCGGCTGGTCCGAGGCCCGGCAGGCGCTGCTCGCCCGCGACGTCGCCGACGTGCACGTGCTGATGGACCCCTCGACCGTGCTCGAGGGCGACGGCATCGGCCCGCTCCTGACGGTCCTCGAGGACCCGGCCGTCGCCGGCGCGGGCTGGCGCGGGGTCAACGTCGAGGACGGCTGGCTGGGCTTCGCCGATGCCGGGCCCGGTGAGGTCGAGGCGCTGCTGGGCTACCTGTTCGCCGTACGCCGGTCCGCGGCGCTGGCTGTCCCGCTGCCACCCAAGGCCCGGTTCTACCGCAACGCCGACATGGAGTGGAGCTACCTTTTGCGCGAGGCCGGGGTGGGCACGCTGGTGGCCGTCGACCTGCCGGTGCGGCAGGACCGGCACCGCGGCTACCACGAGAGCGAGCCGGCCTACCGCGACAGCCAGAGCAAGAAGACCTACGACCGGTTCCTCGCCCGGTTCCGCGGCCGTGAGGACCTCCGGCTGCGGCGCTGAGGGCACGACCCGGCCAGGGGCACCTCGGGCCACGTTCGCAGGCGGTACGTCGTACCGGAGCCGGCCGGGGCGCCCCCGGCGCGCCACGACGGCTCCTACTCGGCCTCGGCGAGCAGGGCGCCCATCCGGCGGACGCCCTTTTCCAGGTCGGCATCGCCGAGGGCGTAGGACAGCCGGAAGTAGCCGGGCGTCCCGAACGCCTCACCCGGCACGACCGCGACGCCGGCTTCGTCCAGGACCAGCTCGGCGAGCTCGGCGGAGCTCGCGCAGACCCGCCCGCGGATCGACCGCCCGAGCAGCGCCTTGACCGAGGGATAGCAGTAGAACGCGCCGAACGGCTCGGGGCACTCGACACCGGGGATCTCGTTCAGCAACCGGACCATCGTCTGCCGCCGCCGGTCGAACGCCGTCCGCATCTCGGCGACGGCCGACAGATCGCCGGTCAGCGCCTCGATCGCCGCGACCTGCGCGACGTTGTTGACGTTGGACGTCGCGTGCGATTGCAGGTTGGTCGCCGCCTTGACGACATCGACCGGCCCGATCAGCCAGCCGACCCGCCAGCCGGTCATCGCGTAGGTCTTGGCGACACCGTTCACCACGACGCAGGTGTCGGCCAGCTCGGGCACCACGACCGGCATCGAGACGTGCTCGGCCCCGCCGTAGACGAGGTGCTCGTAGATCTCGTCGGCCACCACCCAGATCCCGTGCTCCAGCGCCCAGCGGCCGACCGCCGCCACCTCGGCCGGCGAGGCGACGGCGCCGGTCGGGTTGGACGGCGAGCACCACAGCAGCGCCTTGGTGCGGTCGGTCCGGGCGGCCTCGAGCTGCTCGACGCTCACCCGGTAGCCCTGCTCCTCGGTCGTGACCACGTCGACCGGCACCCCGCCGGCGAGCTTGATCGCCTCGGGATAGGTCGTCCAGTACGGCGCCGGCAGCAACACCTCGTCGCCCGGGTCGAGCAGCGTCGCGAACGCCTCGTAGACCGCCTGCTTCCCGCCGTTGGTCACGAGCACCTGCGAGGCCTGCACCGGGTACGACGAGTCGCGGGTGGTCTTGGCCACGATGGCGGCCTTGAGCTCGGGCAGCCCGCCGGCCGGGGTGTAGCGGTGGTTCTTCGGGTCGCCGCAGGCGGCGGCGGCTGCGGCCACGATCGCCGGCGGGGTGGGGAAATCCGGCTCCCCGGCACCGAACCCGACGATGTCCTCGCCGGCGGCCTTCTTGGCCTTGGCCTTGGCATCCACCGCGAGCGTGGCCGACTCGGTGATCGCGCCGATCCGGGAGGACACGCGAGGCCGCTGAAGGTTTGGGACAGTCATGGCTGCATGGTCCCAAGCTCGTGCTGGCCGCTGCCGGTCGGGTGCCGTGGCGGACGAGGTTGGGAACGCCAGCCGGTACGCCGTACACTCATCGCTCTGGGGCCCCTCGCCTCCGCTCCGGCGCGCCCGCGCTCCGAGGCGGGCGGCAACCGGCACCGGAGGGGCGTAGCTCAATTGGCAGAGTCCCGGTCTCCAAAACCGGTTGTTGCAGGTTCAAGTCCTGTCGCCCCTGCACGGTCCGCCAGCGCAGCATCACCACGATCACGAGACGAGACGAGGACGCCATGAGCGACAGCGCGGGGACCGCCACCGCGGCCCGTGGTGACGACGGCGCACCCGCGAAGCGCGAGC
>JAYSQK010000352.1:0-1795 GCA_043721555.1 Frankiales bacterium | reverse complement strand
CCGGTCCTCGAGCATCTGCACGATCGAGCGGGGACGGTCGGCGTAGCACCGCACCGGGACGCCGCGGACCCGCTCCTCGACGAGCCTCACAAGCGGGTGACCACGTGCTTGAGCCGGGTGTAATCGCGCAGGCTGTAGGCCGACAGGTCGCTGCCGAACCCGCTGCTGGCGTAGCCGCCATGCGGCATCTCGGTCGCGAGCACCGAGTGGCAGTTGACCCAGACCGCGCCGAAGTCGAGCGCCCGCGCTGCCCGCCCCGCCCGCCCCGCATCGGTCGTCCAGACACTCGCCGCGAGCCCGTACGCCGTACCGTTCGCGACCTCGAGGGCCTCGGCCTCGTCGGCGACCCGCTGGACCGTCACGACCGGTCCGAAGATCTCCTCGGTGGCGAGCTCGTCGCCGTTGCGGACCCCCGCCACCACGGTCGGCGGGTAGTAGAAGCCGTCCCGGACCAGCGGGCTGCCGCCGGCGACGACCTCGGTGTGGGCGCCCCGCCGGTCGACCATCCCGGCGACCCGCGCCAGCTGGTCGGGGTTGTTCAGCGCGCCGTAGTAGCCGTCTGGACCGACCTGCATGGCCTTCGCTCCGGCGCCGAGGCGGGCGACGAGCTCGTCGTGCACGGCGGGGGCGGCGAGCACGCGGGTCGCCGCGGTGCAGGACTGTCCGGCGTTGTAGTAGCCGATGTC
Organism: Frankiales bacterium; assembly: GCA_043721555.1. GTDB lineage: Bacteria > Actinomycetota > Actinomycetes > Mycobacteriales > SCTD01 > JAYSQK01. The sequence goes on along the minus strand of JAYSQK010000352.1, from coordinate 1,109 downwards.
GAGCAGTCCCTGCACGGTCAGCTCGAGGTCGCAGTCGTCGAAGACGAGCACCGGCGCCTTGCCGCCGAGCTCGAGGTGCAACCGCTTGACGGTGGCCGCGGCGCTCGCCATCACCTCGCGACCGGCGCGCACGCTGCCGGTCAGCGCCACCATCGCGGGCACCGGGTGGGCGACCATCGCCGCGCCGGTGTCGCGCCCGCCGCAGACGACGTTGAGCACCCCCGGAGGCAGCAGCTCGGCCGCCAGCTCGGCCAGCATCAGGGGGGTGACCGGCGTCGTCTCGGCACTCTTGAGGACCACCGTGTTGCCTGCGGCGACGGCCGGCGCCCATTTCCAGGTGGCCATCATCAGCGGGTAGTTCCACGGGGTGATCTGCGCGACCACGCCCAGCGGCTCGCGCCGCAGCACGCTGGTGTGCCCGGCGGCGTACTCCCCGGCGGCGAGCCCCTCCGGCACCCGGCTCGCGCCGGCGCTGAACCGGATCACGTCGCAGACGTGCGGCATCTCCGCCCGCATCGCCGCCCGCGGTTTGCCGGTGTTGCGGCACTCCGCCTCGACGAAGTCCTCGGCCCGCTCCTCGAGCCGGTCGGCGAGCCGGAGCAGCAACCGGGCGCGATCCATCGGCACGGTGTCCCGCCAGCGCGGGAACGCCTGCTGCGCCGAGGCGAACGCCGCATCGAGGTCGGCCGCACCAGCCACCGGCGCCACGTCGTACGCCGTCCCGGTCGCCGGGTCGACGACCTCGCTGGTCTCGTCGGAGCGCGGGCTGCGGCGCTTGCCGCCGTAGAAGTGGTGCAGCACCCGGGCAACCCTAGGCGTGGGTCCCCCGGTGCGCCCCCAGCCCGCCCCCTGCCCGCCCTCAGCTCGCCCCCAGCTCGGGTGATCCACGGAAGCCGGGGCACCGGGATGATCTTTGTGGAGGTGCCCAACCTTCCGTGGATCAGCGGTCAGGGGGGCGGGTCGGCGCGCCGACCCGATGCCAGCGGCACCTCGGCAGAGCGACCACAGCAGCAGGGAGGCGGAGCGCTGCAGGTGAGCGGCCACGCTCGGCAGCGCGGAAACGGGTCCCGAACGGCACCCCTTTGCTGCTGTTGTGGTCGCGCCCCCAC
>JAYSQK010000351.1:0-8397 GCA_043721555.1 Frankiales bacterium | reverse complement strand
AGCAGCCTGCCGACATTCGTGCGGCTCGGGATCGGCCTGCTGGCTGAGATCGCCTTCTTGACATACGTCGTCGTACTCGGCCGTCGGGGCGACCGGGCCGGTCTGACCGGTGACGTCGAGCGCCGCGGAGATGTCCTGCCGACGGCCTGATCCGCAAACCCGATCGTTCAGCGACGAATCGCCGTGGACACGGGCCAGCGCGTTGGACCAGGGTGGCAACCGTGACCGCACTCATCTGGCAGACGACCTTCGACAGCCTCAACGCCTACGCCATGTCGGTCTTCTGGGGCAAGGTGCTCGGATTCACCGAGGACCCGGAGGATCCGAATGAGCCCGGCGACAAGGAGTGCATGATCGGCTTCGCCGATGGTTCACAACGTCTGCTGTTCATCGAGGTCGCGGATGTCAAGCAGGTGAAGAACCGGCTGCACTTGGACCTGCAGCCGGCCCACGACACCCGCGACCAGGAGCTGCAGCGACTGCTGGGGATTGGCGCCCGGTCGGTCGACGACCGCCGTCGACCGGACGGGTCCGGTTGGGTGGTGCTTGCGGACCCGGAGGGCAACGAATTCTGCATCCTGCGCAGCGACGCAGAGCGCGCCGGCTGAGCAGGGCGGTCCAACCGTGACGCAGCACGAAGGCGTCCGCCGGCCGCTCGCCCGGATTGCTTCCGCGTGTCATCGCCGTGCCTCCTGGCGCCGCCTGGTGGCTCTTCCTGCGAGATGTGTCTACGGTGCTTCCTTGTGGAGACCCTCGCGCATTTCGTCCTTCGTCACCGCTTGCTCGTCGGCCTCACCTGGTTGGTCCTGTTCGTGTCCGGTGCCGTTGCGGCGGGGCCCGTCGCCGGCCGGTTGAGCTTCGACTTCTCGCTTCCCGGCCAGCCGGGCTTCAAGGCTGAGCAGCGGCTGATCTCCACCTTCGGGGCCAGCTCCGACGACACGTTGGTGCCGGTCGTGCGGGTGCCGGCCGGCAGCACCGTGCAGCAGAATGCCGGCGACATCGCCAAGGTCTTCGACGCCGTCCGCGCCCAGCTGCCGCAGACCCGCGTGGTGGATCTGGGCAGCACCCGCGACACGGGTTTTGTATCGAATGACGGGAAAAGCACCTTCGCCCTGGTTCAGGCGCCGCGACCGACCGGCTTCGGTCAGGGGCTGGAGGTGAAGTTACGGCCGGTCCTCGAGGCTGCGACCCGATCGGCCGGCCTCACCTATGGCCTGACCTCCTATCAGCTGCTCGCTGCCGGCGGAAACGACAGCGGTCCGAGCGTCCTTGTCGAGACGCTGTTCGGCGCCCTTGGTGCCCTGCTCGTGCTGGCCTTCGTCTTTGCCTCGTTCCTGGCGCTGGTGCCACTGCTGATCGCTGCGGTGTCGATCCTGACCACCTTCCTGCTGGTGCTGGGGTTGACCTACCTGACCGACGTAAGCTTCGTCGTACAGTTCCTGATAGCCCTGGTGGGGCTGGGTGTGGCCATCGACTACTCGCTGCTGTTGGTGTCACGTTGGCGTGAGGAGCGGGCGCACGGGCGATCCAACGACGAGGCGGTCGTGCTGGCCGTCAAGACCGCGGGGCACGCCGTTCTGGCCTCCGGTGTGACGGTCGCGATCAGCCTGCTCGCACTGGTCGTGGTGCCGGTGCCCTTCCTGCGCAGCATGGGGCTGGGCGGCATGCTTATCCCGCTGGTCAGCGTCGCGGTCGTACTCACGCTGCTGCCGGCGTTGCTTTCCAAGATCGGCCCGCGGGTCGACTGGCCGCGGATCCGGCACGACGACGTCGCGGCCCGTGGCTGGTCGTCGTGGGCCCGGCTGATCGTCCGGCGGCGTTGGGTGGCGGCCGGCGTGGCGGTGGTGGCCCTCGGATTTGTGATCCTGCCGGTTTTCGGGCTCAAGATCGGGCAGTCGGGGACCAGTTCGCTGGCCCGCAGCGGACCGGCGTACGACGTCCTGAAGCAGCTCGACGCCGTCGGGGTCGGCAATGGCGTGCTGACGCCGATCGAGGTCCTGGTGCCACAGGACAAGGCCGCTGCAGCGGTGGGGGCAGCAAAGGCGGTGCCGGGGGTGCGGACCGCCGCGATCGGAGGCACCAGGAAGGGCCTGACAGTCGTGGACGTCCTGCCGGTGAAGGAGACGGTCGACAGCGCCAGCAACAAGGTTGTCGACGGTGTCCGCAACGCCGTGCAGAAAGCAGCCGGCCCCCAGGTCGGGGTGGCCGGCGCCGGCGCGACCGTGCAGGACTACTTCCGGGCTGTCTACAACAACTTTCCGTACGTCCTGGCGCTGATCGCCGTCATCACGTTCATCCTGCTGGTCCGTACGTTCCGCTCGCTCCTGCTGCCCATCAAGGCGGTCCTGCTGAACCTGGTGTCACTCGGAGCGGTTTTCGGTGCGGTGGTCTACTTCTGGCAGCACGGCCATGGTTCCAGTGCGGTGTTCGGGGTCTCGCCGACGGGTGCCATCACGTTCTGGCTGCCGGTGATCATCTTCGCGTTCCTGTTCGGGTTGTCGATGGACTACGAGGTCTTCATCCTGGCCCGGATGCGTGAGGAGTACGACGCGACCGGATCGACCGCGCAAGCGGTCGTCACCGGCCTGGGCCGCACGGGACGACTGGTCACCTCAGCCGCCCTGATCCTGTTCTTCGCCTTCGCGGCGTTGGCGTCCTCGCCCGGCACCGACATCAAGGTGCTCGGTACGGCGCTCGGCGTCGGCATCCTCATCGACGCCACCCTCGTGCGGGCGCTGCTCGTGCCCGCCTTGGTCAGCCTGTTCGGTCGCTGGAACTGGTGGCTACCGGGCGGACTGGCCAAGGTCCTGCGGGTCGAGCCGTCAGCGGTCGCCGCCGCCGGCACCGAACCCGGGCTGCCCGAACGCGAACTCACCCGGGTGTAGACAACTCGGCAGCCTAGAGCCGGGTGCTTGCCGACGGACTGCGCCGCCGACAGGATGCAGCTGTGGCGGTGCTTGAGGTTGCGGACCTGCACGTCCGCTACGGCGAGGTGGAGGCGGTCGGCGGGGTCAGTTTCTCGGTCGATGATGGTGAGGTATTCGGGCTGCTGGGGCCGAACGGGGCTGGCAAGACCTCCATCTTGGAGGTCTGTGAGGGCTATCGGGCTGCAAGCGATGGCCGGGTCCGGGTCCTGGGTCGTGATCCGACCGGCCGCGCGCTGTTCCTGTCCGGGACGTTTCTCCCCATCAATCCGAATTCGGTCATCGCCAACATCGCCAACATCGCCGATATCTTCCCGATCCGGCACTTCAACCAGGCCGTCTTCAGCGCCTTCGATCCACGGCTCCCGCATGGTCCAGCGCACGGCTTCGCTTGGAGCGACGTCGGCGTCATGGCGCTCTGGGCCATCGGTGCGACCCTCATCGGCGTGCGGCGTTTTCGCTGGGAACCACGACGCTAGACGCCTACGTCGCCTCGGGTTTCACCTCCGGCCGACGTAGGCCTGCAGTCCGGCGTGCAGCGCCTTCAGTCCCGCTTTGGCGTCGCTGAACAGCATCGCCGTTTTGGGGTCGGCGTAGAGCTCGTTGTCGATACCGGCGTAGCCGTGACCCATCGACCGCTTGATGACGATGATGCTACGGGCCTGATCCACCTCGAGGATCGGCATGCCCGACACCGCGTTGCCGGGCCGCCGGGCGGCCGGGTTGGTGACGTCGTTGGCACCGACGACGAGAACGACGTCGGTGCGCGGGAACTGCGGGTTGATCTCCTCGAGGTCCTTGAGCTGGGGGTAGGGCACGTTCGCTTCGGCGAGCAGGACATTCATGTGGCCAGGCATCCGGCCGGCGACCGGGTGGATGCCGTAACTGACCTCGACCCCATGAGCCGTGAGGGCCTGGGCCAGCCCGACCAGCTCATGCTGCGCCTGCGCCGCCGCCAGGCCGTAACCGGGCACGATGACCACTGTCCCGGCGTACGCCAGCTGCAGGGCGGCGTCATCGACGGAGGTCTCTCGAACGCCGGTCCGGCCGGTCGAAAGCTGCTGGAACGGCTCGTCGCCGCTGCCGAACCCGCCCATCATGATGGACAGGACCGACCGGTTCATGGCCACGGCCATGAGCTTGGTGAGGATCGCACCGGCGGCGCCCACGAGCGCCCCGGCGATGACGAGGGGCGTGCTCCCGAGGACGAAGCCGGCCATCGCGACCGCGGTACCCGTGAAGGCGTTCAGCAGCGAGATCACGACGGGCATGTCGGCTCCGCCGATCGGCAGTGTCAACAGGATGCCGATCCCGAGTGCGCCCACCGCGACCAGCACGAGCAGCGGTACCTGTCCGACACCACCGACGATCAGCGCGCCGCCGCCGATGACGACGACGCCGAGCAGGACCGACAACGACCGGCCGCCCGGGAACGTGATCGGCCGTCCGGGAATGTTGCCGGCGAGTTTGCCGGCCGCGACCAGCGAGCCGGAGAACGTGATCGCGCCGATGACGACATCCAGCACGGTGGGCACCGTCGTTCGGACCGGCGCTGAACCGAGTGGTGTCCAGCCGGCGTGTCGGATCGCATCGCCGAAGGCAATGAGGGCGGCAGCGCCGCCGCCGACCGCGTTGAACAGGCTGACCAATTGCGGGATCGCAGTCATCCTCACCCGGCGGGCGCCGAGCAGACCGGCAACCGAGCCCACCACGAGACCGGCGGTCAGGATGGTGATACCGACCCCGGTGATGACCCGACCGTGGGCCAGGACGACGACGGTGGTCAGGATCGCGACGCCCATGCCGGCCGCCGACAGCTGGTTGCCGCGGCGGGCCGAGGCCGGTGCATTCATCAGATGCAGTCCGAGGACGAAGGTCACCGCCGCGGCCAGGTAGATCAGCTCCACCCAGCTGTCGAAGCCGCTCATGGCGAGTCGCCGTCCTCCCGGGCCGGCCGCTCGACCGGTCGGGCCCGGAACATCTTCAGCATCCGGTCGGTGACCACGTATCCGCCCACCACGTTCATCGCGGCGAACGCGGCCGCCACCAGGACCAGCAAGTAGCCGAGCGGCGTGCGTGCGGTGGCTGCCAGCAGGATCACGCCGACGACGACGACGCCGTGGATGGCGTTGGCCCCGGACATCAACGGTGTGTGCAGGGTCGCCGGGACCTTGCTGATGACCTCGAAGCCGACCAGCAGGCTCAGCACGAAGATCGTGATGTCGACGACCAGGCCGGAGGTCATGGCCGTGCCTCGGTGGGCGCCGCGAGCTGACCGAGGACAGCGGGATGGACCACGTCGCCGTCGTGGGTGATGACGACCCCCGCCTGGAGCTCATCGGACAGGTCCAGACGCAACTGCCCGTCGGGCAGCAGCACCGCGAGCAGGTTGGTGATGTTGCGCGAGTAGGCGGTCGAGGCGGTCCGGGGCATCGCCGACGGGAGGTTGCCGGCGCCGACCACGAGCACGCCGTTCCCGGTCACGATGGTGGTGTCCGGCACCGATCCCGCGACGTTGCCGCCGAGCTCGCCCGCCGCCAGATCGATGACGGTTGAGCCGGCGCGCATGCTGGCAAGGGCCGCCGCGTCGACCAGGAGCGGTGGCAGCCGGCCCGGGACGTGCGCCGTGGTGATCACGATGTCGTACGCCGCGATGGCGGCGGCCAAGGCTCGTTGCTGCTCCCGCCGTTCGGCCTCGGTCAGCGACCGGGCGTAACCGCCGGCGCCGGCGGCGCCGCGGTCGCCCAGGTCGAGGAATTTCGCACCGGTCGACAGCACGTCGGCGCGGGCCGCCGCCCGCACGTCTGAGCCGGTGACAACCGCACCCAACCTGCGGGCGGTTGCGAGGGCCTGCAGACCCGCCACGCCGGCGCCGATGACGAGCACCGAAGCCGGCCGGGTGGTGCCTGCGGCCGTCATCAACATCGGGAAGAATCCGTCGAAGGTCTCGGCGGCAACGAGGACCGCCTTGTAGCCGGCCACGTTCGCCTGAGAACTCAGCACGTCCATCGACTGCGCCCGGCTCAACGTCCGAGGCAGGCAGTCCAAGCTGATCGCCGTGATCTTGGCGTCGGCGAGGTCTTGGGCCCGCTGCGGATGGCCGAGCGGATCCAGCATCCCGAGCAGCAGGTGGCCAGGGGCGAGGCCGTCGAGGTCGCTCGTCGACGGCGCCCCGACGCGCAGACTGATGTCGGCTGTCGCACGCAGCTCCGCGGCCGGCACGACGCCGGCCCCGGCTGCGGCGTACGCCTCGTCCGGAAACAGAGCGTGCATTCCCGCGCCCGACTCGACGAGCACGCTGAGCCCAAGGGCGCGCAACCGACCGACGCCGTCCGGTGTCAACGAAACCCGGCGTTCACCCGTGGCGACCTCGCGAACGACTCCGACGATCAGACCCAGCTTCGACACGTGGTCACACCCCTGATCTCCTAGACGCCAGAGGCAACCCTGGTCGTGCACGTCCATCCTCGGCATGAAATCGGGGCCCGCACCTGGGTCGCGGGGCCCGAAAGCAGAGGTCTTTGGTCCTTCGTCTCCCTGCTGCACCGCGGCGGCTGCCACGACCGGGTATGCCACAACTGTGACAACTGGAACCAACGCCCCTGCCAGCTGGGTTCCGGGGGCCTCAGGATGGCGCTGAAAAAGGAACCACAAGGGGAGCGATCGTGAGCCGAACGAGACACCGACACCGCGGAGGTCGCCGTCGCTGTCGACCCGGCCTGGCGGCACGTCGGTGTCGCCACGGCGCTGGTGCAGCTGCTGGCCGTCGCGGCTGTAGGAAATGGTCTCCGCCACTTCGCCGCTGAGTTCTTCACGGACAACCGAGAGGTCACGGACATCATCGCCGAGGCCGGCGCACCATACAGCGTGACCGACGACAGCGCCGGGGTCCTCGCCGCCGACATCGAGTTGTCAGCTGGCCTTGAGACGTCCTGAAGGACGCTCATCCGCTGGGATATTTTTCCAGGATCTGCCGCAGTTGGTCGACGAAACGTAGCGACTGGTCGTGCTCGCGCTGCCAGACGTTGCGGCCGAAGATCAGCCCGGTGGCTCCTGCGTCCATCGACTCGTGGGCCTTCTCGAGCATCGACTCGTCGTCAGCCTTTCCTCCACCGGAGACGAGCAGCAGCGTGCGGTTGGCCGAGTGGACGACGGCCGAGATGGCCTGTCGCGAGGAGAACTCCTCCTCGTATGGGGCTTTGACGTTCGTGCGCTTCTCCGGGTGCGGGAAGTTGACTTTGACGACGTCGGCGCCGAGCTCGCTCGCGGTGCGCGCGGCGTAGTCGACCGCGTAGAAGGAGTCCGTGCCGCCCTTGGCCTCGACCGCTGCGCCTCGCGGGTAAGCCCAGACGATCAACGGCATGCCGAGCCGTTGTGCGTCGGCCCGGACCGTGCGGTACTGCTCGAAGTCCTCCCGCTGCGCAGGCGTCCCGACATACAGGGTGTAGCCGACAGCATCTGCCCCCAGTCGGACGGCTTCCTCGACGGTCGCATTCAGCGGAGACAAGGCTTCGGCATCCGAGGGAAGTTCGGTCTTTCCGTTGAGCTTCAGGACAAGCGGCACTTCACCGGCGTACTCCCAGTAGAACTTCTCGGCGAGGCCGATCTGCAGGACGATGCCGTTGAAGCCTCCCTCCAGCGCCAACTTGACGATGTAGCTCGGATCGCTGGCCGCCGGATTGACGAAGAAGTCGCGCGGGCCGTGCTCCAGACCCTGGTCGTAGGGCAGGAAGAGCGCCGTGCCGTTGCGCAGGCCGTGCTGATGCAGGATCCGATGCAGCCGGGTCTTCTTGCCGGTGCTCAGTCCGAGCCCGGACAACTCGGGTCGCTCGGTCATGATTGCGCCTTTCTTGTCGGCTGGGACTCGCCGGTCGGGTCAGGTCTGTTCGGGCTCCATGACGATCGCGCCACTCGGGCACTCCGCGACGCAAAGCCCGCAGCCTTTGCAGAAGTCGTAGTCGATCGCGTATCCGTGGGCTGTCTCGATCTTGACCACGGCGTTGTCGGGGCAGACGCCGAAGCAGTTGTCGCAACCGAAGCAGTTGCCGCACGACAGGCAGCGACGGGCCTCATACACGGCCGTGTCGGCATCGAGACCGCCCACGACCTCGTCGAAGTCGGCGACCCGCCGAGCCGCTTCGAGGCGGGGGCGCACGGCATGCGGTGCATCACTGAAATACCAGGCATTCAGCTCACCGAAGGCAACCGGGGTCACTTGGCCGGTCGGACCAGCCGGCGCCGATGACGCCCCTCGCAACCAGGCGTCGATGTGGTGGGCCGCGGCCTTGCCGTGCCCAATGCCGACCGTCACCGATCGGGTTGCCGGGATGGCGTCGCCGCCGGCGAAGACGCCCGGGCAGCCGGTCATCATCGTGTCGTCGACCTGGACCACGCCGTCGACGATCGAGATGCCGGGCACGGTGTCGAGCAGACTGCGATCGACGTCCTGCCCGAGGGCGAGCACCACCGTGTC
>JAYSQK010000350.1:0-8698 GCA_043721555.1 Frankiales bacterium | reverse complement strand
TCGCCGGAGCCGGACGTGCGCCGCCAGCGGATCGCGGCCTCGATGAGCTCGTCGATGTCGCCGTCGAGCACCCCCTGGGTGTTGCCGGTCTCGACGCCGGTCCGCAGGTCCTTCACCAGCTGATAGGGGTGCAGCACGTAGTTGCGGATCTGCGAGCCGAACGCGACATCGGCCTTGGCGCCACGGATCGCGTCCATCGTGTCGAGCTCCTCCTGGCGCTTGCGCTCGAGCAGCTTGGTCTGCAGAACGATCATCGCGGCGGCCCGGTTCTGGATCTGTGAGCGCTCGTTCTGGCAGGACACGACGATCCCGGTGGGCAGGTGGGTGATCCGGACCGCCGAGTCGGTGGTGTTGACGCCCTGGCCGCCGGGGCCAGAGGACCGGAACACGTCGACCCGGATCTCCTTCTCGTCGACCTCGACAGCGTCGGCGGTGTCGACGACCGGCGTGACGTCGAGCGCTGCGAACGAGGTCTGCCGGCGGGCCTGATTATCGAACGGGCTGATGCGGACCAGCCGGTGCACGCCGTGCTCGCCGGCGAGGGTTCCGTAGGCATAGGGCGCCTTGACCTGGAAGACCACGCTCTTGACGCCGGCCTCCTCGGCCTCCTGCCACTCAAGGACATCCAGCTCGTAACCGTGCCGCTCCGCCCAGCGGTAGTACATCCGCCACAGCATCAGCGCCCAGTCCTGCGAGTCGACCCCGCCCGCGCCCGGGCTGATCTGCACCAGGGCGTGTCGTTGGTCGTACTCGCCGGACAGCAACGTGCGCACCTCAAAGCTGCCGATCTCGCGTCGCAGCGCTACCAGCTCGGTGTCGGCCTCGGCCTGCGTCGCCTCGTCCGCCTCCTCCGAGGCCATCTGGTAGAGCACCGAGAGATCGTCGAGCCGGGCGCGGTACGACGACATCCGGGTGAGATCGGCCTGGACAACCGACATCCGCCCGGTGATCCGTTGGGCCTTCTCCGTGTCGTCCCACAGCCCCGGCAGGCCGGCCTGCTCCTCGAGGTCGGCCAACTCCTGCCGCAGCTTCGGCGCGTCGAGCACCGTCTCGATGCTCGTCAGGGTGGCCTCGAGGGCGGCAAGGTCGGAGGTGCTGTCGGCGGCCACGACCGTCGAGCCTACCGACGCAGTGGCTCGCGCTGGACGCCCCGAACCTGACCGTGGCGATCCTCACCGGACGACGGGTGACCGGGCCCGACCCTCGGCCCGGACGAGCACGTGCCCGATGCCCAGCCAGCCGACGAAGGGCAAGGTGACGGTGCGGCCACCGACGACGACTGCGGTCGTGCCGCCGTCGATCGAGGCGTCGAGCACCAGGCCGGGTTGACCCACCCGGGCGTCCTGCTGATAGGTCGCGACGACCCGCTGCACCACGACGTCGTCGAGGGCGAGCCGCTCACCCAGCCCGCGTTCGCGGATGTCGGCGGCGTTGGCCTGCTGGGCCGCCGCAGCCGCTGCTCCGTCGGCCGCGCTCGCCACGCCGCGCTTGGCCAGGACGACCACGCTCACATCGATCACGACGGCCACGAGCAGCAACAGCACGGCCGTGAAGCCGATGATCAGCAGCAGGACACTGCCATCGTCGCCCCGGCGTACCCGGTCCTCGGACCTGACCGGGCGAGCCGTCATCGCCCCGGCCCGAACTCGTCGACGACCTCGACGTGGGACGCGGTCACCGGGATGCCGGGCGCCCGACCACGACCCAGAACGGCGGGGAAGACCGGGAGCAGCACCTTGTAGGTGATCGTGACCCGCACCCGCGAGCCCGGTTCGAGGCAGGCACCACCCAGGCAAGTGATCACTGGCGGGCTGCTGTTGGTGATCCCCTGGTCCTTCAACGCGAGCATCGCCGCCTCGTCAGCGCGGGCCTGACCCTCGGCGGTGGAGCCGGCGCGGGCGTAGGCGCGACCGGCCTGGCGGGCGGCCTCAGTCACCCCGAACGCGGCGCGTTGCACCTGGAAGCCGGCCAACAGCACGTAGACCAGCGGCACCATCAGCAGCACGGCGAGGTAGGTGAACTCGACGAGCGCGTTGCCGGCGTCGCCGGTCGGCCGGCGCGCCGTCACCGCGACTCCTCGAGGGCGTGGCCGTGCACCGTGATGGACACCGGACCGGCCGGCAGGAAGACCACCGGCAACGGGCCGGAGACGGTGATCTCGACGACTGGAGCACCATCGACCGAGGTCTGGCTCGCGGTAAAGGTCAACCGATCGGCAATCTTGCGGCTGAGCGCGTCGGCGACGACGGACCGCGCGCGGGCCACCCCCTCCTCGGGCGTCCGGTCGGCGTTGGCGCCGTAGCGGGCCCCCTCGGCCGCCGAGGCGACGAGCACGTTGCGGATATGCAGGATCAGCCCGACCTGCAGGACGAGCAGGAACAGCACCACGACCAGCACCGAGACGAAGATGAAGTCGACCACGGCGGCGCCCGCGTCCCGGCCAGCTGCGGCCAGCCGGGGGGCCGCGCGGGCCACTACGGCGACGTGACCGAGTTGAGCGCTTTGGTGAGGATGTTGCTGAGCTCCTTGTTGGCCACCCCCCACACCAGGGTGACCAGGCCCGCGGTCATGATCGTGATCAGCACCCAGCCGGGGATGTCGCCGCGTTCGGAGCCGCCGGCGAGCGCCCGCGACTGCGCGCGCACCAGCAGGGCAGTCGGGGTCAGGACAGCGAGCTTGGACAAGGACATGGGCTACCTCCAGGGGTTGTGGACACGCTTCGATGTCGGCTGCGCCTACTCATCCGGCCACCAGTCGCAGGCCGTAGAAGCCCGGGAACAGGGCGAACAGCACGGTCACCGGGAGCACCAGGAAGACGACCGGCACCATCATCCCGATCTCCCGCCGGCCGGCCGACTCGAGTAGGTCCCGCTTGCCCGCCTCCCGTACGTCGACAGCTTGCGCGCGCAGCACCTCGGCCAGCGGCGTCCCGCGCTCGACGGCGATGGCCACACCGTCGACGAAGCGGGCCAGCGGCACCAGCGAGGTCCTTCGGGCGATCCCCTCCAGCGCCTGCACGAGCGACGCGCCGCTCCGGGCCTCGGCGAGGGCGCGTCCCAGCTCGCGACTCAGCTCACCGGCGGAGATCCGGGTCACGCGTTCCAGGGCGCCCACCGGCCCCTCCCCCGCGGTGACGGCGAGCGCCAGCAGCTCGGCGATGGTCGGGAACTCCTCCAGCATCTGCGCTTCCCGCCGGGACACCTGCCGGGTGAGCCACCGGTCCCGGCCGAGCACGCCGAGGACGGTGAACAGCCCGGCCGACACCAGCAGTGCGACCGGGTTGGTGCCGGAGCCGCTGAGCACCGACAGCAACGCGAGCCCGAAGGCCGCAGCCAGGCCGAAGCCGCCCCAGACGACCTGCTCGGCCCGGAACTGCTCGACCGTCATCTCGCCGCCGGTCTGCTCCAGGCGCCGACGCACGCTCGTCAGCCCGCCTACCCAGCGCTCGACGGCTCGGGTCAGATCACCAAGCACCGGCCGCAGGATGCGCTCGAACGTCGGGAACGGCGTGAGTGTCTGGTTGCGCTCGAGCAGCCTGGAGGCCCGTGGTGCGTCGCGGAGGTACGGCGCCAGCCGGGCGTCCAGCCGCGGCCGCCGCGACAGCGGGGTCCCGGTCGCGGCCAGGAACAGCCCCCCACCGCTGAGGACACCGAGCCCCACGCCGGCGAGCGCGCCGCTCACGCCCCGCCCCCCGTCGTACGCCGGGGCAGTGGTCGGCCGGTCACCGCAGCACCCGCTGCTCGGCGGGGAGCCGGGCGATCCGGAGCATGACCCGGTAGGCCAGGAAGCTCACGCCGCCGCCGATGAGCAGCACGAACGCGCCGGCGGGCTGGTTGTAGGCAGCCACCGCGCTGGGCTGGGTCGACAGCAGCAGCAGCAGGATCCACGGCGCGCAGAGGGCGAGCCTGGCGGCGTTGACAGTCCAGCCCTGCCGGGTCTCGAGCTCGGCCCGGGTCCGGGCGTCCTCGCGCAGGAACGTGGACAACGTCCGGAGCAGCCGGCCGAGATCAGTGCCGCCGACCTCCCGGGCCATCCGCAGCGCTTCGACCACCCGATCGCCGACGGGGTCGGCGAGGTTGGCTTTGAGGCGATCGAGCGATTCGTTGAAGCGACCCGTGGCGCGGTAGTCGTCGCCGAAGCGGCGGAACGCCGAACGCAGCTGCTCGGGCCCGCGCGTCCCGAGTTGGGTGAGCGCCTCGGGGAGCGACAGCCCGGCCCGCACGCCGCTGGCGAGGTTGTCGACCGCCTCGGGCCACACCTCGCGCAACTCCACCGACCGTTGCGCGCGGCGGCGCCGGACGAGGGTGAGGGGGAGCAGGCTGGCAAAGCCCCCAAACGCCAGCGCGATCACCAGGACCTGGCTCGTCCCCAGCACCAGGACGAACGTGACGATCCCGAGGGCCGAGCTGGCGCCCAGCAACTGCCCGGGCGACACCCCTTCGATCCCCGCCTGCACCAGCAGATCGCGGGTCCGGTCGCGCCAATCCGGGCCGGGGTTCGCGACCACCGCTGGCCTCGTTTGCGCGCGGACGACGAGCAGACAGCCGAGGCCGAACAGCAACCCGAGCAGCGCGCCCATCAGGCGTCCTGTGACAGCAGCCGCGGCAGGTCGATACCTGACCATTCGAACCGCTCCGGATGCGGCGGATAACCGTCCGCCCGGACCAGGCGGCCGCCCCGGGACGTGAAGATGTCCGCGGTCTCGATGACGTCGCCCTCGACCCGGCCTGGTATCGCCACGATTTCGCGAACCCGGCGGTGACCGGTGCCGTCCTTCGCGGTGTGCACGACCAGGTCGACGCAACTGGCCACCGTCGGCACGACGAAGCCGTGGCCGACATTCTCCCCGGCCAACAGCGGGAGCGTGCAGAGCTTGACGATCGCCTCGCGAGCGGTATTTGCGTGGATCGAACACATGCCGGGCAGACCACTGTTCAAAGCGATCAGCAGATCGAGACATTCCTCCTGCCGGACCTCCCCGACGATGATCCGGTCGGGCCGCATCCGGAGCGCCTCCTTGACCAGCCGACGCAACTGGATCTCACCGGTGCCCTCAAGGTTGGCCTGCCGGGTCTGCATCGCCACCACATCAGGCAATCCGAGCTTGAGCTCGAACACCTCCTCGCAGGTGATCACCCGCTCCGAACCGGGGATCGCGCCGGCGAGGCAGTTCAGCAGCGTGGTCTTGCCCGCCTGGGTGCCACCCGCGACAATGACGTTCAGCCCGGCAATGATCGCGGCCTCGAGGAACCGCGAGGCCTGCGCCGTGAGCGTGCCTAATCCGACCAATTCGTCGAGCGAATTTGCCGACAGCACGAACTTACGGATATTGACCGACCAATGCCGCCGGGTGATGTCGGGAATGACGACGTGCAGCCGCGAACCGTCGGGCAACATCGCGTCGACGAACGGCGTGGAGAGGTCGACCCGACGACCGGTTGTCTTCAGCATCTTCTCGACCAGGTCGCGGACGTCCCCGTCGTTCAGGATCGTGGTCGTCAGCTCCGACCGGCCGCGCTTGGCGACGAACACCCGGCCAGGTTCGTTGATCCAAATCTCCTCGACGGTCGGATCATCGAGATGTCGCTGCAACGGCCCGAAGCCGGCGACAGCGTCGTACACGCTGCGGGCGGCCTGCCGGGTGTCGGATAACGGTGGCAGCGCAGAGGTCAACGAGCGTTCGTCGTAGTCGGCGACGACCTCGTCAACGAGGCGGCGTACGGCGGTCCGGTCGCTGACCGGGTCAAGGCCGCGGCGGCGGACCAGCTCCCGGACCTCGAGCTCGACCGTGTCGACCGCTGACACGCCAAGCCCCCTCACGCCCCGACAGCACCGTGCTGGTGCCGCCGCCCTCGCAGGGTAGGGGCGCGCAGGCCCCCCGAACAGGGTGCGGCTTCATCTGTGGACAGCGTTGTCGACCGTCCATGATCGACCTCGCCGCTCAGGGTTACGACGGTGGGCAGCGCGCCGGGCTGTGTCCGTTGCGGACGGGGGAAAGCTGCCCTCGGGCAAGGTTCTGCCCCCCGCCGCTGCTGCGAGGGGCGGTACCGCGATGACGCTGACGACGTCGCCGGGCAGCAGACCTTTGGACCGGTGCGGTGCCAGCTGGTGCCCCGACAACGGACAGGGCGTCACCAGCGGGGACATTGCGGCGGGACGAGGTCATCCGCTGCGGGGTGAGGAGGGCGCCGGCGGCCGGGCAGCGTCGTCGACGTGCAGCAGGCAGACTGCATCCTCCAGGCCGACACTCAACCGTCAACAGGGCCCTGCCGATGACAATCGCGTCCACCGTCCGTCACCGAGGAGCACTATGTCCGGACAGCCTTGCCCCGGCTGTATGTGCAGTACCGCAGCTCGCACCGGCCGCGCCGGTCGGCTCCTGCTCGCTACCCAGGTGGACCACACGCTCACGGCGCTCCGCTCCATCGGGTTACGGGCTGATGCGCCGCTGCAGGTCCTGGCGCCGGGGTTGCTGTCCCTGCAGTCCGAGGACCTCGATGGGTTCATCACGGCCGCCAGGCAGGATCTGTCTCTGGTCGAGGCCAGCGAAGTGCGCTGTCTGGTGACCGACCGGGCCGAGCTGTCCGACAACGAGCTCTTGGGCCTGGCGATGACTGCACCGTCCCTGGCTGCCGCTGGAGCCCGGCTCGCCCACGCGGACCTGCTCCCGCTGTTCGACGACGAGGTCGGCCACTTCTCCTCGGTCTACCAACCGATCGTCACCCTGTCGGATGTCCGTACGGTGGGCTACGAGGCGTTGCTGCGGGCCACCGACCCGGCCGGCAAGCCGCTCCTGCCCAACGTGCTGTTCCCAGCCGCCGAAGCGGCCGGTTGGACGCATCTAGTCGACCGGGTTGGTCGGACCAGCGCCCTGCGCGGGGCGGGCGAGTGGCTGGGTGATGCGTTGTTGTTCATCAACTTCATCCCGACCTCGATCTACCGGCCAGAGGTGTGCCTGCGGACCACCGAGCTGGCGGCCCGCGCAGCCGGTGTGCGCCTCGATCAGCTGGTGTTCGAGGTGACCGAAAGCCACCAGGTTCGCGACATCGACCACCTGGAGCGGGTGTTCGCGTACTACCGAGCCAGGAACTGTCGGGTCGCCCTGGACGATCTCGGGGCCGGCTACTCCTCGCTCAACCTGCTCGTTCGCCTGCAACCCGACGTCGTCAAGCTCGACAAGGACCTCGTCCAGGGGCTACCGGAGGCCGCGCACAGCGCCGTGGTGTCGGCCATCGTCGCGATCACCCATGCCTACGGCGGACTCGTCTTGGCCGAGTGCATCGAGACGCAGGAGCAGGCCGACGCCGCACGGGCGCTAGGGGTGGACCTCGGGCAGGGCTGGCTGTTCGGCCGGCCGCAGCCCGCCGACACGCTGCCACAGCGCGCCACCCCCTACCCCGCAAGCACCCTCGCTGCCGTCGCCGCCCCCAGCAGCACCGCCGCGCCGCAGCCACCGCAGCATCAACCAGATCGGTCAGCGCTGTCCCAAGCCGGCGTCGGCAACGTCGGTGACCCGAAAACGGCCCTGCCGCAGCTGCTGCAACGCGCCGTAGCCGAAAGCGCCAGTGGTGTGGTCATCGTGGACATGCGCACCGAGGACAGTCCGATGATCTACGCGAACGCCGCCTTCCAGACCATCAGCGGCTACCGCGAACAGGACGTGCTGGGCCGCAACTGCCGGCTGCTTCAGGGCCCCGACACCGACCCGGTCGCGGTCCGCGAGATCGCCGACGCCGTACGTCGGGGCGTCGAGCACCGCGTGGTGCTGCGGAACTACCGCAAGGACGGAAGCGGCTGGTGGAACGAGCTGCACCTGTCGCCGGTGCGGGATGCGGAGGCCCGGCTGACGCACTACCTGGGGTTCCAGGTCGACGTCACCGACCGCGTCGAGGCCGAGGAGCGCCTCGCCGCTCTGGCGTTGACCGACAGCCTGACCGGGTTGGGGAATCGAACGAAGCTGTTGGCAACGCTCGCAGCTGTCGTTGAGCAGGCCACGGTCAGTGGTAGGGCGTTGGCGGTCCTTTTCCTGGACCTCGACGGCTTCAAGTCCGTCAACGACGAGTTCGGTCACGCGGTCGGGGACAGCGTCCTGAGCCAGGTCGGGGGGCGTCTTCGGCAGGTCCTACGCGCCGATGACCTACTCGCGCGAGCGGGCGGAGATGAGTTCGTGGCAGTCCTGTCCGGGCTCGACCCGATCCACGCGGCCCGCATCGCTGGGCGGGCCGCCAACGAGTTGGTGGCGTCCTTGGACCGACCCTTCACGGCGGCGGGCCGCCAACTTCGGTTGGGCGGCAGCGTCGGAATCTCGCTGTTCCCGGAGGATGGAGGCACCGCCGACCGCCTCCTTGCACACGCCGACGCCGTCATGTACACAGCGAAAAGAGCGGGCAGCAACCGGGTCTCCGTACTCCATGAGGCCGTGCCGCAGGAACAGCTTCTGCCCGGCGATCACGTCACGTCCGGTGTACTGCTCAGGTGACCATTGCTCATCGTTGTCGGGCCCAGGGTTCCAGGTCAGGAGGATGTGGCGCATGGGAACGAGTCTGGCTGTTGGCACGCGATCGCACTAGGCGCGTGCATTCTGCGGCTTCACATTCTTTACGACGTGGATCCGTGACACGACGTTGTCGCCGCCGCTACGTCGCGCCGCAGATGCTGTCTCCCCTGCCGACGGAACTCGCCCCGGAGTGCAGGTAAC
>JAYSQK010000349.1:0-2741 GCA_043721555.1 Frankiales bacterium | reverse complement strand
GGTGGGCGCCACGCATCGGGTCGCCGAACTCGGCGTGTCGGCCTTCGCCGGCAGCGTGACCGGCGACGTCCTCGCCGCCGCGCGGCAGGGTCGGGCGCTCGGCACGGTGGCGGCGACCAGCGCCGGACTCGCGGTCGAGGTCGTCGACGCCGGATCCAGCAGCGGGGACCTGCTGCACACCGATGCCCTGACGGTCCAGCAGGCCGAAGCGCTGGTCGAGCGCGGCCGGGAGTTGGGCGGGCGCGCTGCCGGTCGCGGCCTGGTCGCCCTCGGCGAGGTCGGGATCGGCAATACGACGGTCGCCGCAGCGCTCGTCGCAGGGCTGCTCGACCTGACACCGGAGGTCGCGGTCGGGCTCGGTTCGAGCGCGGACACCCAGATGCTCGAGCGCAAGCGCGAGGTCGTGGCGGGGGCGCTGACCCGGCTCGCGGATCGCGATCTGCACGAGCCGATGGGCGCGCTCGCTGCGCTGGGTGGCCCGGAGATCGCCCTGCTGACCGGGGTCGTACTCGGCGCGGGGCAAGCCGGTGCGGTGATCGTGACGGACGGCCTGCTCACCTCGGCGGCGGCCCTGGTCGCGGCGCTCCTCGAGCCGGCCGTCACGGCCAACCTGGTGGCCGGTCAGCGCAGCCGGGAACGCGCGCACCCGCTCGTCCTGGCGCGGCTCGGCCTCGAACCGCTGCTGGATTTGCGGTTACGCGCGGGCGAGGGCGCGGGGGCCTGTTTCGCCGCCGGGCTGCTGTTCGCGGCGCTACGCGTACGACGGGAGACCGGCCGCGTACGGGGCTGATCGATGCGCCGCCTCATGCCCTCGGGTCAGCTGGCCCAGCACGGTGGTGGTTCGTCGTCGCCGCTGGCCCCCGTGAGGCGTGCCCGCGCCCCCCTGCCCCGGTGATCCACGAAAGCTCGGGCACCTCCGCAAAGATCATCCGGGTGCCCAACCTTCCGTGGATCATGGCGAAAGGGGCGTCGTGGACGCGGCGGGGGCCACTTCCCCCGTCGTACGACGAGTCGGAAGCCGACATTCGATGGCATAAGGGGCCATGGCCACGGGGGAAGTGGCCCCAGTCGAGCCCGCCGACCGCCGAGCCCGCCGTCCCCGCCGAGCCCCCGCCCGCCCGCCGAACCCGCCGCCACCCGGCGATCAGCTGTCAGCGCGGAGGGCTGCCGACAGGCACGACCACAACAGCAGCAAAGGCTTACCCAGCGAGGCGACATCGAGCGTGGCCCGCAGCAGGAATGCGTCCGCTTCACTGCTGTTGTGGTCGCTGCGCTGCGCAGCTGCCCGCCGCAACCACCTCAACGATCCACCGACGCCCGGGCACCTGCGCAAGGATCAGCGAATACTGCGGAGCCGGCCCCCGCCCCAGATTCGGCGTACAACGACTAGCGGCGGGCGATCAGCGCGCGAATCTCATGTCGGCTCTCGGGGGTCGGCGCGGCGGCGAGAGCGCGGGTCAACTCGCGCTGGCGTCGGCGCTGCTTGAGGGCTGTGGACAAAGACATCTGGTGCTCCTCGTTGTCAATTGATGCCTCTACAACAACGCAGGAACGACCATGCTCGGTACCCGCACGCGACGTGGTCGTCGTCATGGACGCGCATCACATCGCGCGCCGGTCAGACGTCGTCGAAGTGCTCGACCCTCGGCGGCCCGGCGAAATGCGGGCCGACCAGGGCGCGCCATTTGCCAAACGAGTCACTCGCCCGGAAGTCCTCGTGCGACGCGACCGCGTCCCATTCGACGAGCAGCACGAAACGGGTCGGCGTCTCGATCCCCTGCGTCATCCGCATGGACCGCCAGCCCTTGGCCGCCTCGATCAGCCCGCGCCCTTGGGCATAGGCGTCGCGGAATGCCTGCTCCGTACCGGGTGTGACATCAAGCAGCGCTACTTCGAGGACCATGGGGCGCAGCCTGGCACAGTCCGGATCAGAAGGGCATCGTGACGAACGGCGAGCTGTAGCCCGGCACCGACTCGAGGACGTCGGCCGCCTCGTCGAGCGGCATCCGGTCGCGCTCCGCGGCCAGCAGCAGGCCGAGCAGTCGCACGTCGCCCGGCGTGGTCATGGCGGTCAGCTCGTCGTGGTCGAGGACCCATGCCGTGGCCGCGCTGATGGCGCGCTGGTCGGCGAGCGGCTCGTACCACGTGTCATGGGACTGCTTGCCGACGGGCTGGCCGGCGGTGACGCCCGGCCAGTTGCGGCGGGCCACCGCCTTGATGGTCAGCAATCCGACGTCCTGGCTGCGCACCTCATCCACGAGCGCCTCGTACGACCGGCGGTAGTCCTGGTCCTGCCACAGCGTCGCGTTGAGCGGGGTCATCACGGTGGCGAAGGGATATCTGCGCAGCGCCTCGAGGTGGGTCGCCGGGGCGTCGTGCCCATGACCGGTGATCCCGACCGCACCGATCAGGCCCTCCGCCTGCGCCTGCACCGCGGCTTCGAGCGCCCCACCCTTGCCGGTGACCAGGTCGAGCTGCTCGAGATCGCCGACCGCGTGCATCTGCAGCAGGTCCAGCGAGTCCGTCTGCAGCCGGGTGAGCGACGCCTCGATGCTGTGGCGGGCCTCATCTGCGCCGCGGTCACCGGTCTTGCTGGCCAGGAAGATGCGGTCCCGCACCCGGGCCACCCACGGCCCCATCCGCAGCTCCGCCTCGCCGTAGCTGGCCGCCACGTCGAAGTGGTTGATCCCGCCGTCGAGCGCCTGGTCGAGCGAGGCCTCGGCAACGTCCTGCGGCACCTC